>DATCFN010000199.1:0-7915 GCA_036509475.1 Rhizomicrobium sp.
TAGCTGCGCGTTTTCGGCGCACGATCTCCCGCGTCCAGTTCTTTCGTCCCAAGTGCCTCTGCGAGCCGCGTTTTCGCCGAGCCAGGCTGCAACGGCTTTTGCTGGCTGTCGTGCGGCGCCCATCCGGTCAGATAGACAATGTCGAACGTGGCGCGCAGCCGGCCATCGGGTTCGGCATGGTGCGCAGCATAGTGGGCGAGGCTTGCCGCCAGCACATCGCGGCGAAGCGGCTTTTTCGCGCGCTGTACGAGCGCATTGGTTTCGCCGGCGTCCCGCAAATCCGACACAAGCGTCCGAAATTTCCCGTAACGAACCACAGTGCGTTCGACGTCCGCGACGGGCAAATTGAACCCCGCGCGTTGCAGCAATCCTCCCAGGTCGCGGACATCGGCAAAAGGTGAAACGCGCGGACTTGCGCCGCCGGCGATTTCTTCTTCGCCCGCGGCGAAGGAAGCGCGCAATTCGTGCAGCGTTTCGCCACCGAACAGCGCGGCGACAAACAAACCGTCCGGCTTCAACGCGCGGCGGATTTGGATAAGCGCCCCGGGCAGATCATTCACGGCGTGCAGCGACAAAACGCTGACCGCAAGATCAAAACTTTCGGGCGCCAGATGTAGATTTTCGCCGTCGGAGAAAGACGTGCGGGTCCAGTGTTTCGCAAGTGGCTTCAGCACCCCGAATGCGGGATCGAGGCTGCCGATCTCCAGTCCATTCTGGAAAGACCGGTTCGCTGCGCCCGCGCGCTCGGCCAATCCCGCCGCAGCTTCCAGCGTCAGAAAGCTCTGACCCGATAAAGCCTTGGCCCGTATCCGCCGCAACGCGCGGATGGCGCCGTCAAAGATATGGGGAACGCCGCTCAATATCGCCAATCCGCAAATGCCACTCTAAGCTAGGCGACATGGCGGCGATGTTCGAGAGCGCAATCCAGATTTCTCGCCGCGTCGGCCGGGCTGTGCTAGATCTTCTGTTCCCGCCGCTTTGCATTATTTGCCGTGAAACGGTGCGCGAGCCGGGCAGTCTCTGTCCGGATTGCTGGCAGACGATCGGCTTTCTGGATGGCCCGGCCTGTTCTACATGTGGCCTGCCGTTTGAGTTCGACGTGGGCGAGGGCACCCTTTGCGCGACCTGTCTTTCCCGTCCGCCCGCCTTCGACAAGGCCCGTTCGGTCATGCGCTATGATGAAAATAGCCGCGACCCGATCCTGGCGCTCAAACATTCCGACCGGCACGACGTCGCGCCTGCCTTTGCGCGTTGGCTGGAGCGTGCCGGACGCGAATTGATCGCGGACACTGACCTGCTTGTGCCCGTGCCCTTGCATCGCTGGCGTTTATGGAGCCGCCGCTACAACCAGTCGGCATTGCTGGCGCGTGAACTCGCCAAACTGACCGGCCGCACATTCGATCCTCTGGCGCTTGTCCGAATTCGCCCCACACCAAGCCAGGGAGAAATGGCGTCGGCGAAGGCGCGTCGAAAAAATGTTCGCGGCGCGTTCAAGGCAAATCCCGACCGCGCAACCGCGATCAAGGGGCGAAACGTGCTGCTCATCGACGATGTTTTGACCACCGGGGCGACTGTAGATGCCTGCGCCCGCGCCCTGAAAAGAGCCGGAGCCGCCAAGGTCGGTGTCCTGACGCTTGCCCGCGTCGTCAGGCCCCTGTGACGCCACAATGACAGCCTATATATTGGCGGGAGATATCCCGCGTTGAGAGTCGCCCGTGCCCAAGATCATCCTGTACACCACGCCGATCTGTCCGTACTGCGCCCGTGCCAAGAGTCTTTTGAAAAAGAAAGGTGCGGCCTACGAAGAGATTGATGTTTTCATGGATGCTGCCGCGCGCGCCGAAATGGAAGAGAAGGCCGGCGGAGCCCGGACCGTTCCGCAAATTTTCATCGGCGACACCCATGTCGGCGGCAGCGACGATCTTTACGCGCTGGATCACGCCGGCAAGCTCGATCCGCTTTTGAGCGCCTGACGCGATGACCGCCTTCAAGGCCGCCTGTGTGCAGATGCGTTCGTCCGATAATGTGGACGAAAATATCCGCGACGCGTCGAACATGATCCGCGATGCGGCGCGGCAGGGCGCTCAGTTTATCGCGACGCCGGAGAACACCACATTGATGGCGCCCGATGGGGGAGCCAAGCTCGACAAAAGCTGTATGGAAAATATGGATCCGGCGCTGCCGATTTTTCGCGCTCTCGCGGAGGAATTGGCGATCTGGCTATTGATCGGCTCTCTGGCGATCAAAGTCACCGGCGACAAGACGGCGAACCGGTCCTACCTTGTCAGCCCGCAAGGCCGCATCGTTGCGCGTTACGACAAGATTCACCTTTTCGATGTCGATTTGCCGTCCGGCGAGAAATACCGCGAAAGCAATACGGTCGCCGGCGGCCATCAGGCGGTCAGCGCCGATCTGCCGTGGTGCAGCCTTGGCATGACGATCTGCTACGATCTTCGCTTCCCGCAACTGTATCGCGTGCTGGCACAGAAGGGCGACGCGCTGCTGAGCGTGCCCAGTGCCTTCACCGAAACGACGGGAAAGGCGCATTGGCACACGCTGCTGCGGGCACGCGCTATCGAGAACGGTGCATTCATCATCGCGCCGGCACAGGGCGGCACGCATGCCAACGGGCGCAAGACCTACGGCCATTCATTGATCGTCGGGCCGTGGGGCGACATCCTCGTAGAAGGCGGCACGGATCCGGGCGTTTTCCTCGCCGAGATCGATCCGGCGCTTGCCATCGATGCCCGCGCGCGCATCCCCAATCTGCAGCATGATCGCCCCTACACGGCACCTTAGCTTGCGAAAGCCGGGCCGGGCGCCCATCTTGCCGTGTTGTGTAAGGAAACGAGCGTATCTTGATCGTTTATAGTCTGACTTGTGCAAAAGGACATGACTTCGAAGGCTGGTTCGCCGGCAGCGGCGCCTTCGACGAACAGGCGGCTAGTGGTAAACTTGTTTGTCCGGTCTGCAACAGCCGCAAGGTGTCCAAGGCAATCATGGCGCCCGCTTTGTCCGGCGCCGTCGGCAAACAGAAATCCGCGCCCGCGCCGGAAGAGCTGCGCAAGATGCGCCAGTTCATGACGGGCCTGCGCAAATATGTCGAAGAGAACGCTGAGAACGTCGGTGCCAACTTCCCCGAAGAAGCGCGCAAGATCCACTATGGCGAGATCGAGGAGCGGCCCATCTATGGCGAGGCCACTCTGACGGAGGCCAAGGAGTTGATCGAGGAGGGCGTGGACGTCGCACCGCTTCCACCGGATATGTCCGACGCGAATTGAAATTATAGCTTCGTCGCCACGACCATGTAGTTCACATCGGTGTCGCTGGAGAGGCGCCAATTCCAGCCCAGCGGATCGAACGCGACACCCTGCGTTTTCAACACACTAAGTCCGGCATCTTCAAGCATCGCATGAAGATGGCGAGGTTCGACGAACTTATTCCAGTCATGTGTGCCGGGCGGCAACCATCCCAAAATGTACTCGGCGGCGACTTTGGCCAGCGCCAGCGCCTTCAGGGTTTTGTTCAAGGTGGCGACGATCATCAAACCGCCCGGCGCGACCAGCCCGGCACAGGCCTCCAGATAGGCGCGCAGATCGGCGACGTGCTCAACCACCTCCATGTTCAGCACCACATCGAAGGTTTGTCCTTCGGCGGCGAGTGCCTCGGCATTGGCGGCCCGATAGTCGACCGCCACGCCCGTTTGCGCCGCATGGGCCTTGGCGGTGACGATGTTCTTTTCCGAGGGATCGACGCCGGTAACGGCAAAGCCGAGCCGTGCCATCGGCTCGCATAGCAATCCTCCACCGCAGCCAATATCAAGCAGTTTCAGTCCTTCGAATGGGCGCAGCGATTTCGCGCTGCGTGCAAAATGCGCTGCGGCCGTCTCGCGAATGAACGCCAACCGGACCGGATTGAACTTGTGGAGCGGCGCGAATTTGCCCGCCGGGTCCCACCATTCGGCGGCCATCCGGGAGAACTTCTCGACTTCCACAGGGTCAACGGAGGACGCACTTGTCGCTGAAGAAAGCATGGCGCTGGTGTACTCTGCCCAGACAGGCGAAACACTAGCTTTTTTCAGGCGGTGCTATGGGCAGGCCGATATATCTATCTCGCAGGTTATTGCTTGGCGGCACGGCATCGCTGGGGGTCGCTGCGGCAGCGGGACGCTCTGCGATAGCCGCAACGGTCGATGCCGATTTTCCTGAGCACGCCGATCCGTTTGCGCTGGAGGACGTGCGCCTCTTGCCGTCGCCCTATCTGTCGGCGGTAGAGACGAACCTGACTTACCTTCACCGGCTGGAGCCTGACCGCCTGCTGCACAATTTTCGTTCTGGTGCGGGCCTCACCCCCAAAGGCGCGGTCTATGGCGGGTGGGAAAGCGACACCATCGCCGGCCACACTCTCGGCCACTATCTAAGCGCCTGTTCGCTGATGTTCGCCCAGACCGGCGACGCGGAGTGCAAGCGTCGGGTCGACTATATCGTGGACGAGCTTGCAGCCTGTCAGGCCGCACAAGGCGACGGCTATGTCGCGGGGTTTACCCGAAAACGCGGCGATATTGTCGAAGACGGCAAGGTCATCTTCGCCGAATTGAAGCGCGGCGACATTCGCGTATTGCCGTTCGATCTCAACGGTTGCTGGGTTCCTCTCTATAATTTCCACAAAACATTCGCCGGATTGTTCGAGGCGCACCGTCATTGCGCGAACAAGAAGGCTCTCGCCGTTGCGCTTGGCCTGGCAGGTTACATTGACGGCGTCTTCTCCGGCCTTAGCGACGCGCAAGTCCAGGCGATCCTGGATTGTGAGCATGGTGGATTAAACGAATCTTTTGCTGAACTTTACGCGCGAACCGGGGATGTTCGCTGGCGCGATCTGGCAAACCGCATCTACCATCGCAAAACCCTCGACCCGCTGGCCGGGCAACGCGACGAACTTCAAGATCTTCACGCCAACACACAAATTCCCAAATTGATCGGCCTGGCGCGCCTTTACGAAGTCGGGGGCGACACGCGTCACGCCGCGGCGGCGAGTTTCTTCTGGCGCGCCGTCACGCAAGATCATTCCTATGTCATCGGCGGCAATGGGGATCGCGAGTATTTCACAGCGCCCAAGACAATTTCCAAATACATCACCGAACAGACATGCGAGTCCTGCAACAGCTACAATATGCTCAAGCTGACGCGGCATATGTTCGGATGGACGCCGGACGCATCCTATTTCGATTATTACGAGCGCGCCCACCTCAACCACGTTCTGGCGCAGCACAATCCGGACACCAGCATGTTCTCTTACATGGTTCCGCTCATGGCGGGATCGCATCGCGAGTTTTCGACGCCCTTCGCGGACTTCTGGTGTTGCATGGGAACCGGCATGGAAAGCCATTCCAAACACGGCGATTCCATCTATTGGCACGGCGGCGACACCTTGTTCGTCAATCTGTTCATCCCGTCACGCCTGAACTGGCGCGCGCGTGGCGCGCGGATCGAACTCACGACGTCCTATCCATTTTCGGAAAACGTCACATTGCGCATGACCAGCCTGCGCAGACCGCAGCGCTTTGCGCTCGCCATGCGCCTGCCGGGCTGGTGCAAAGATCCAAGTCTGCGCGTCAACGGCGACAGCGTCCCCATTGAACGTCGTAACGGCTATGCGATCATTCGGCGAAGCTGGAAAACAGGCGATGCCGTCGCGCTCGTTCTGCCGATGCCGCTACGCAGCGAGCCAACACCGGACGATCCGCAAACCGCCGCGTATCTGAAAGGACCGATGGTGCTGGCGGCGAATCTTGGTCCGTCGACCGCCGCCTATGCCGGGCCAGCGCCCGCCATCGTGGCCATGAATCCGCTGGCGGGCATTCAGGAAGACATCACCGATCCCGCCGTTTTTCGCACGGTCGGCACGGGCCGTCCTGCCGATCTCACCCTGGAACCATTCTTCCGCCAATACGAACGCAACACGGCCGTCTATTTCAAGCATTTCACCGAACCGGAGTGGGCCGCCGCCGAAGCGGCTTCGGCCGCGCAAGCTGGGGCTCTCAAAGCGTTGGATGCGCGTTCGGTCGACGTCGCCAAGTTGGGCGATGACGACGATGAAAAATCCCACAAGCTGGAATCGAAGATTTCCTATGCCGTCGTCTATCGCGGCAGAAAGGGACGCGACGCGAGAACGGGCGGCTATTTCAGCGTCCGCATGAAGACGGCGAAAGGTCCGCTTGTCCTGCGCGCAACCTATTCCGGGGATGACCGCAAACGCCTGTTTTATATTCTGGTGGATGGTACGCGCGTCGCGACACAGGCGCTGGAGGCCGAACGGCGCGGCGGGTTCGTGGATCGCGAATATGCGATCCCGGAAGCACTCACGGCCGGCAAATCGACCATCAACATACGCGTTGAACCGGAGCCGGGACATTCGGCGGGGCCGGTGTTCGGATTTCGGCTTCTGCCGAAAGACGGCGACACGATCTAGCCCTCCGCGACACAACGGCGTTGAGCCCCGCGCCCGCGCCGTCTATGTATCGATGCAGGTATTCGCGAGCGCGTTCGTCCATGGCCAAGATTGTGATGAAGTTCGGGGGCACCTCGGTAGCCGATCTCGACCGCATCCGTCATGTCGCGACCTTGGTGAAGCGCGAGGTCGATCTGGGCAACCAGGTCGCCGTGGTCGTCTCTGCCATGGCCGGCGAAACCAACAAGCTCGTCGGATGGGTGAAAGACCTGTCGCCACTGCACGACGCCCGCGAATACGACGTCGTGGTCGCGGCGGGAGAACAGGTGACGGCGGGTCTTCTCGCCGTGGCTCTCGGAAAGATTGGGATATCGGCACGATCCTGGATGGGCTGGCAAATTCCGCTGCGCACCTCGGCCGTCCACGCGTCCGCCCGCATCGAATCCATGGACGGGCAGGCGATGAACGCGAAGCTGGCCGAAGGCGTGGTCGCCGTTGTCGCCGGGTTTCAGGGCATAGCGCCGGATAACCGAATCTCGACGCTGGGCCGCGGCGGTTCGGACACCAGCGCGGTCGCCGTGGCGGCGGGGCTGAAGGCCGACCGGTGCGATATCTATACCGACGTGGACGGCGTCTACACCACGGATCCGCGCATTGTCGCCAAGGCGCGACGCCTGGAGCGCGTCTCGTTCGAGGAAATGCTGGAGATGGCGTCGCTGGGCGCAAAAGTATTGCAGACGCGCTCGGTGGAAATTGCCATGCTCCATCGGGTGCCCGTTCGCGTTCTTTCGACATTCACGCCCGAGACGGGCGGCACGCTTTTGTGCGACGAGGATGACATCGTGGAAAAGAAACCCGTCAGTGGAATTGCCTATTCGCGCGACGAAGCGAAGATCACGCTTCATCGCATTGACGACCAGCCCGGTATTGCCGCGAAGATTTTTGGTCCGTTGGCCGATGCCGGCGTCAATGTGGACATGATCGTCCAGAACGTCTCGCCCGATGGCAAGAAAACCGACCTCACTTTCACGGTGGGACGCAACGAATTGGCGAACGCACTGGACGCCATCGAGAAGGCGCGCGACGTCATCAACTATCGCGACATCACTTCGGCGGCGGATGTTGCCAAGATTTCGATCATCGGCATCGGCATGCGCGCCCATCCGGGTGTTGCGCAGACCATGTTCCGAACCCTGTCGGAGAAGGGCATCAACATTCAGGTGATTTCAACATCCGAAATCAAAGTCAGTGTGCTGATCGCCGAAGAATATGTGGAGCTGGCCGTGCGCGCCTTGCACTCGGCCTATGAACTGGATGCGGCATAGGGAGTAGAGAATGCCCACCATCGGCGTTGGCGGTCCGCGCGTTTTGCTGCGGCGCCTGCGCGAGATCATGGCGGAACAAACAACCGCCCAGACGCGGCTGGACAAGCTCGTCATGCTCATCGCCGCCAACATGGTGGCGGAAG
>DATCFN010000200.1:0-9277 GCA_036509475.1 Rhizomicrobium sp.
AAGTGAAGTTGGACGTAAGTCGGTTTGCGGATAGTGCGATTGAAATTGGCTATTGGCTGGCTAAGGCTGAATATTCTCCGCACGGACCAGACGCACTCTTTGGCAGGAAGCGCCGCGACGCGTCAAAAACGGGCGGGCAAAAGGGAGCGGCGTTTCTCAAAGAGAAAGCTGATAAGAGATGGAGAGCCCAAGGTTTCGCCATGGCGCAAGACCTACGCCTAAAACATCCAGCTTGGGGGCAAAAGCAACTTGCGAAAGACATTTCGAAAAGGCTCGAAGGTCTCGGCGCGGAGTTGCCTGATCTCGACACGATCATCCGCCAAATCCGAAAATGGGAGCGAGATGACGGTCTCGAACGGTCGACGCAGTATCGACGGAAGCAAGTGAGCAAATGAGTGATGCGACGGCAGCAGGCCATTGTATAGCGAAGGCGCACTGCGACGCCGACTGCGCTTTTGAGCTACGTCTCCATTCAGATAAGAATGTGGGTAGTGTTGTGGGTTCTCCCGCTAACATCTTAGTAACTTATTGTTTTTAAAGGATTAAATAAGAAAAGTGGCGGACAGGGTGGGATTCGAACCCACGAAACCCGTAAAGGTTCTCCGCATTTCGAGTGCGGTGCCATCAACCACTCGACCACCTGTCCGTGCCGGATCAGATACTTAACCCGGGCCGGGAGTGCAAGCGGGCCGATTCCACGCCAATTTGGGGCCAATGGGGCCAATACGACCCGTGCCTTCCCCGCTGTAACACTCCGGACAAGCCGTTGCGCCGTCGGCATGCTAGCCTGCGGTCACCCATGGGGGGATTCCGCTCGAATAACACAGACCCGGCGCACGATGCGTTTTCGGGCGAAGTCTCCCGTCGCGATTGTTTGCCGCTGCCGCCAATCTTCGAGGGAGTTTCGATCATGAGGATTTTCAACATTGTCATCCCGGCCATTGCCCTGTTGTCTGCCGGGTCCGCTAATGCGCAGGCGGTTCCGCTGCAGAAGCCTGGGCTCTGGCAGGATGACATGGTGATGAGCGGGCGGCACATGTCGAGCCAGTCCTGCGTCAGCGTGGAGTCGGCGGCGCAGACGTCCGCCTTCAGCGCCCAGATACGCAAAAACGACAAGTGCGAATCCCACCAGATCACGCACAATCCCGATGGCTCGTGGACCTCCATCTCAACCTGCGAATTTCGGCCCGGCGTGAAGCGGACCAGCCGCGCCGACGCCAGCGGAGATTTCAATTCGAAGATCACCGTATCCATGCGCTCGCCGCCCACGGCCGCGCCGGAGATGACAATGACCGCCACATGGCTCGGCGCCTGCAAGCCCGGTCAGAAAGGCGGCGACGTCATCATGAGCAATGGCATGAAGATAAATACGCTGGACGGAATGACGTCCGGCGCGCCGGGTGCAACGCACCATTAACGGCGCCGAAATCGACAGATTGCGACAATAGAGTGCGGTGAAATTCTCCGCGCCTGGGGGAAGATGCACGGCGTAATCGAGTCCGTCCCAGGGGAAAACCATGTTCAATCGCCGCCAGCTTCTCGCTACCACTGCGTCCGCCGCCGTGGCGCTCGCGCTTCCACGCGCAGCCTTCGCCGATGCACCCAACGCCACCGCCACTCAGCTGAACGGCCTGATGGACACGTTCTTTCAGGAGAACTTGCGCCAGAACCCGGAAGGCGCGACCCAGCTTGGCCTCGACAAGGGCGCGAATGCCGACCTCAAGAGCAAATTGCGCGACGAAAGCGCGGCGGGCATCGCCGCCGGCAAGGCGCTCAACGCCAGCCAGCTTTCACGGCTGAAGGCCCTCGACGCGAACGCGCTGAGCGGCATGGACCGGGTGAACTACGACACGCTCGTCTATGTCAACGACAGCCGCGCGCGCGTGGCGGCCTTCGACTTCGGTGGCACGGCCTTCGGCCCCTCGCCCTATCCGGTCAGCCAGCTCACCGGCGCCTACCAGTCGGTGCCCGACTTCCTCGACACCAAACACCGGATCGACAACGCCGCGGATGCCGACGCCTATCTTTCGCGCCTCGGCGATTTCGCCAAGCAGATCGACGACAACACCGATCGCATGAAGCATGACGCGGGCCTTGGCATCTCGCCGCCTGACTTCATCCTGGACCGCACGCTTGAGCAACTGGCCGCGACGCGCACCAGCGCGGACAAGTCGCTGCTCGTCACCTCCATCGCGCGGCGTGCGAAGGACAAGGGCCTGCCGGATTCCTATGCGGCGAACGCGGCAAAAATCTATGACGCCAAGATCGGCCCGGCGCTCGACCGGCAGATCGCGCAAGCCAGAACCCTGCGCGCCGGCGCCACGCATGATGCGGGTGTGTGGAAGATCAAGGATGGTGAGGCTTTCTATGCCGCCGGCCTGCACTTCTCGACCACGACCAACATGTCGCCGGACGAGGTGCACAAGTTGGGCATTGACCAAGGCAAGGAAATCTCCGCCCGTATCGACGGCATCCTGAAGCGGCAGGGCCTGACGAAAGGCACGGTCGGCGAACGCATCGCCTCGCTCTACAAAGACCCCAGCCAGATGTATCCCAACACCGACGCGGGAAAAACGCAGGCGATCGATTTCTGCAATCTGCGTCTCAACCAGATCAAGCCGAAACTGCCGACGGTGTTCAATCGCGTGCCGCCCTACACGTTCGAAGTGCGCCGCGTGCCGGTGCAGACCGAAGCGGGCGCCGCGTCGGCGTTCAGCCAGGCGCCGTCGCTGGACGGATCGCGCCCCGGCATCGTCTATATCAACCTGCACGACACGTCGGAGTGGCCGAAGTTCACGCTCTCCAGCGTCATCTTTCACGAAGGATTGCCGGGGCATCAGCTGGAAGGCGGCCTTGCACTGTCCAACAAGGATCTGCCGCTGATCCGCAAGACCATCGGCTTTTCTGGTTATGCCGAAGGCTGGGCGCTCTATGCCGAACAGCTCGCAGACGAGATCGGCATGTATGACGACGACCCACTCGGCCGCATCGGCTATCTGAAATTCCAACTGTTCCGCGCCAATCGCTGCATCGTCGACACCGGCATCCACCACATGAAATGGACGCGCGAACAGGCGATCCAGCAGTTCGTGGACAGCGAAGGCGAAGCGCCCGGCTTTGCCGCGCGCGAGGTGGAGCGCTATTGCGTGTCGCCGGGACAGGCCTGCAGCTACAAGATCGGCCACACCGTGTGGGTGAACGCGCGCGAACGCACCAAGCAGGCACTGGGCGCGAAATACAACATCAAGGACTTTCACGACGCGGGTTTGAACTGCGGGCGCGTGCCGCTCGACGTGCTCGATGGCGTGGTCGACCGCTATATCGCGACGGCGAAGGCCTAACGCAGAGGCTCGATGGCCGCGACAGGCGCGGATGCGGCTTGCGCGTCCGCGCCGTTCTGCGCGTCCGGCGGCGAGCTCCAGACAAATTGCGGGCCGATCAGCGTATCCAGCCCGGCATTGTGTTCGCGATAAACATCCGCCAGTTCGCGCGTGATCGCACTTTGCCCGGTCGTGTAGGCGGGGCTTTCGTTGAATATCCGACCGTGCTCCACGGCTGTCGGGGGCAGTTCGAGAAATTCGAACACGCTTTTCATATGCGCGCCGGTATCGGCGACGAGATCCTCGAAGCGGATGAAAAGAAACTGGCGGCGCGGGAAATGCGCGAACCAGCGTTCGATCTGTTCTTTGTAAAAGCCCCATTGCACCGGATAGTTGATGAACTGGCGCGCCTGGTTGGTTTCGCGGCCGGCATTGGATGACAGCGCCTCGCGGAAATAGGATTCGAAATCGCCGCGCACGCGGCCGCGCCGCTCATTGTGCCAGTAATGGGAGATCACGCGGCGCACCGGATCGCGCAGCACCGCGATGATTTTGGCGTCGGGCACCAGCGCCGCAGCGCGCGCCGGCGCGTCCTTCGCAAAAAGATAGGCGGTGGTCGCCTCGCCCGTTATCTGCGGCGCTTCGACGTTCGGAAAATGCCCGCGATACCAGGACAGGCCGCGTTCGTAATTCTCGTCGAAATATTGGATTTCCTTGCGCGTCGGCCGCGCGATGCGCGGATGTCCCGCCATGTATTCGAACAGAGAGGTCGTGCCGCATTTCGGCGCACCGATGATCAGAAAGTTCGGAAGACTTCCGTCGACACGGCGTGAAAACAATCTGCGCAGCACACGCCAACTCCCAAAATCGAATTGGCCGCGCAACGTCGCCGGCAACCCCAACTGTCGGAAATTTAATGAATAACCCGGCGCACTTAAATGAAATTCTCACGTCACGCAAATTTGCCGCGAAACCCGCTCAATCCTTGCCCGCCAGCCAGGCGAGCCGCGCACGCGCCGGTGCTTTTTGCGACCCCAGAAGCGGCGACACGACGGCCAGCGCCGTCCTCATCTCTTCGTCAAAGCCAAAGGGCGGGTTGATGACCAAAAGGCCTGCGGCATGCAGCCGTTCGTCCTCCAGCGCGCCGATGTCGATGTCGATACGCAGCGCCTTCGAGACGCCCGCCGCCAGAACCTCCGCGCAAAACGCGTTCGCGGTACTCGGCAGTTTGATCGGAAACCAGATGAGATAAATGCCCGTGGCGAAGCGGCGATAGGCGCGGGCGAATGTCTGCGCCGCCTGCGCGAATTCGTCTGGCGCCTCATAAGGCGGATCGATCAGAACAAGGCCGCGCCTTTCGGGCGGAGGCAACAAAGCAATTAGCCGCTCATAGCCGTCGCCTTCCATGACGCGCGCGCGTGCAAATGGCGCGAGCGAACGCGTCAACGCCCTCGCTTCTTCTTCATGCTTCTCGATGGCAACGAGGCGGTCTTGCGGCCGCAACAACCGGGCCGCGATCAGCGGCGAGCCGGGATAGCGCTGCGCACCGAAAGCGTGCGCCAGGTTCAGATAGTCACCGAGTGGTGGCGACGCATCGCCCAGCGCCGCAAGCCGTCCAATACCCGTCTCCGCTTCCCCGGTCTTCGTGGCCTCGTTGCTTTGCAGATCGTACAGACCGCGCCCCGCATGGGTGTCGAAGACGGCAAACGGCTTGTCCTTTTTCTTCAGATGCGCGAGCGTCGCCACCAGCGCCAGATGCTTGATGACATCGGCAAAATTTCCGGCGTGATAGGCGTGGCGATAATTCACTTTTTGATCCGGCGCGGGCGCGGCTGAAGTTCGCCGCCGCAGTTCGGGCAACGCCCGCCCGTCTTTTCGCTGCACGACGCGCAGAAGGTACATTCATACGAACAGATGCGGGCATTGCCGCTATCGGGGGTCAGCGGCGTCTCGCAGGTCTCGCATTTGGCGCGCATTTCGAGGGCCATGGCGTCTCTCCGGGTTCCGGCGTAATTGCACCGCAACGGGTTTGCGAAACAATCGCGCGCCTTGCAATACCCATCCGCGTTTTTCCGCTATCGTGCTCTCCCATGAAACAGATAGACCGTCCCGACCTCGAAGCCCTCGACAGAACCGACGTTTTGCGCCCGTTTCGCGACCGCTTCGCGCTGCCGGACGGCGTGATCTATCTCGACGGCAATTCGCTGGGCGCGCTGCCCCGCGCGACCCCCGCGCGCATCCGCGATGTCATCGAGGCCGAGTGGGGCCGCGACCTGATACGCAGTTGGAACAGCCATGGCTGGTTCGACATGCAGGCAAAGATCGGCGCGAAGATAGGCCGGCTGACCGGCGCGGGCGACGGCGAGACCATCGTTTCGGATTCGACCTCCATCAACGTCTTCAAGCTGCTGTCCGCGGCGCTGCAATTGCGGCCCGACCGCAAAGTTATTCTGTCCGAGCGCGACAATTTCCCGACCGATCTCTACATGGCGCAAGGATTGATGGAATTGCTGGGACGCGGGCATACATTGCGCCTCGCCGCGCCGGAGGAATTTCCCGATGCGATCGGCGACGACGTGGCCGTCGTCATGCTGACCCATGTCAGCTATCGCACGGGCCGCATGTACGACATGAACGCCGTCACACGCGCGGCCCATGACAGAGGCGCGCTGACGATCTGGGATCTGGCGCATTCGGCGGGCGCGGTGCCGGTCAATCTTGCGGCCGCCGATTACGATTTCGCGGTGGGCTGTGGCTACAAGTTCTTGAACGGCGGCCCGGGCGCACCGGCGTTCCTGTCCATCGCCAAACGCCATCAGGACAAGGTTCGCCCCGCTTTGTCCGGCTGGTTCGGCCACGACGCGCCGTTCGCCTTCGAGGAAGGCTATAGGCCGGCCAGCGGCATCACGCGCGCCACGGTGGGCACGCCGCCTGTGCTCAGTCTGGCGGCGCTTGAGGTCGGCGTGGACCTGGCGCTGGAAGTATCCGCCGCCGACTTGCACGCCAAAGCGATGCGGCAGTTTGATGTTTTTCGCGCGCTGATGGATCGCCAGTTGGCGGGGCATGGTTTTGAACTTGCCTCTGTCGACGGGCCCGGCGGGCGCGGCAGCCAGATCAGCTATGCGCACAGCCAAGGCTGGCCGATCATGCAGGCGCTGATTGCGAAGGGCGTCATCGGTGATTTTCGCGCGCCTGACATTTTGCGCTTCGGCTTCACGCCGCTCTATCTCGGCTTCGCGGAATTGTGGGACGCCGTCGCGACCCTGCGCGACATCATGGAAACCAAAGCCTGGGACAGACCCGAATTTCACAAGCGCGCGAAGGTGACGTGAGGGGTCTTCAAAAAAGAAGGCTGGCTTGCCAACCGTAGCGGCGGAAGGTTTACCGGTCCTCCTTCGCCAAGGCTTTGGTGGGTTCATAGCGACAGCGTATGAACACCTTCGCGGCTCCGCCGCGTAGGTTGGTGCGGGCGGTCGGAATCGAACCGACACACCTTGCGGTACTGGATTTTGAGTCCAGCGCGTCTACCAGTTCCACCACGCCCGCATCCAGCGCCTCCTATAGCGTTGCGGCGCGGCTTCGCCAACCCTTAAAGTCCGCCGCGAACGGCACTCCAGGCAGGAAAACTCCATGAAACTCTACGGCGAAAACAACCCCGCGCCCAACCCGCGCAAGGTGCGCATCTATCTCGCGGAAAAAGGCATCGACGTGCTGCAGGAGCGCGTTGCCATGATGAAGCGCGAACACAAGGCCGAGGATTTCCTGAAGAAAAATTCGCTGGGACAGTTGCCGGTGCTGGAACTGGACGACGGCACGTTCCTCTCGGAGTCCGTTGCGATCGGCCGCTATTTCGAGGCGCTGCATCCTACGCCGCCGCTGTTCGGCACGGGCGCCCGCGAGCAGGCCTTTGTCGAGATGTGGCTGCGCCGCGCCGAGTTTCGCCTGTGGTCGCCGATGGGACAGGTCTGGATCAACGACGATCCGCGCACCGCGATCGTCAATCCCACCCAGTTTCCCGAATATGGAAAGAAGAACCGCAAAGTGGTGGCCCATGCGATGACATGGCTGGATGGTGAAATGTCGGACGGCCGCCCGTGGCTGGCCGGGGACACCTATTCGATGGCCGACATCATCCTGCTCTGCGGCATCGATTTCGCCAAGTTCGTGAACATGGACATGCCCGAGGGCGCGAAACATTTGCGCGCCTGGCACGCGCGCGCATCGGCGCGGCCGAGCGCCGGCGCCTGATCGCGAACGATCAGCGCACGTTGTCGGTGCTAGCGACGTGGTCCTTGTCGTCCTGCTGCGCGCGCTCGAATTTCAGGAAGTCGTAATAACCGCAACTGTTCTTGTGCGGATATTCGCGGCAGGTGGACGGGCGGGCATGATAGATCGTGCAGCGCCGCTCCTCCGTGTGGAAGAACTGGCAGATGCGGCCGAAATGCGGATCGGCCTTGCGGCGCATCGCGTATTTCGCTTCGGGATCGACATAGGTGTATTTTTTGCGCGCCACAGCGAAGCTGACGTCGAAATGTTTGGCCAGACGTTCCACGTCGCGCTTGGTGATTTCGATCAGCGGATAGGAGCAGCAATAGCCGGGGCACTTCAGGCAATTATAGGTCTTGGCCGTCATGGATACTCTCGAATCGAAACGCGGTACGCGCCGGATTGGCTCTAAACGATTGTGCGCCACAAAGCCGCAAAATTCGCCTCCGCATCCAGCGGGCGTTTGACGCGGGGGATCGTCGCCATCCTCACGCCGGGATGGAAACGCGCGAGCGCGGCTTTCGTTTCTTCCAGCGGCACCGCGCCGTCGCCGGTCTCATTTATGACAAGGGCTTTGACGGTAAGGCCGCGCCGCGCCACCGCATCCAGCGCCGTCAGCGTATGGCTGATCGTGCCCAAATAGGAGCCCGTGACCACGATAAGAGGCAATTTTAGCGCCACCATCCAATCGAGCACCGTATGGCGCGCATCCAGTGGCACCATGACCCCGCCCACGCCTTCGATGAAGAGCGTGCCGGGTGCGTGGGCGATGGCCTTCTGGCAAAGGGCGACAAGGGCGTCGAAGTCGAGCGTCTTGCCCTCGCGCGCGGCGGCCATGTCGGGTGACAGCGGGGCTGCGAAACGCCAGGGCGAAATATCTTCCAAGGCCTCCGGCGTCACCGGCACATCCAGCGCGCCGAGCAACACGCCGGGGTCCGACAGTGCCGCCGTTGCCATGTCGAAGCCGCTGACGACGGGTTTCAGCGCGGAGACTTTCTCGCCCGCCTTGCGCAAATGGCGGATCAGACCGGCGGTGACAAACGTCTTGCCGATATCGGTGCCGGTGGCGGTGATGAAATAAGCGCTCATGTCAGGATGCGCGTCCGGATGATGGTGGCGAGACGGGTGACGTCTTCCGCTGTGTGTCCTGCCGTGAACGCCAGACGCAGCCGCGCCGTTCCCACGGGGACCGTCGGCGGCCGGATCGCGGTGACGAGAAAGCCTTCGCGTTCCAGAATGTGCTGCGCTTCCAGCGCCGCGGTTTCTTCGCCGATGACGATAGGCACGATGGGACTTGCCGCCAGCGGCAGGTTCAGCGCGCGGGTGAAGGCTTGTGCGTTGGCGAGCGGGCGCGCGGTGAGATCGGGATCGCTCTCGATAATATCGAGCGCGGCGATAGCGGCGGCGATGCTGGCGGGCGGCAGGCCCGTCGAATAGATCAAAGTGCGCGCGCGCGTCTTGATGAGGTCGATCACGGCCTGAGAAGCGCAGAGATAGCCGCCGTAAGATCCGAGCGATTTGGATAGCGTGCCCATCTGCAGATCGACTGGCGCTTTCGTGCCGTTCGCGAACACCGAGCCTTTGCCGTCAGCCAGAACACCAAGACCATGCGCGTCATCGCTCATCAGCCACGTGTCATGCATTTGCGCCAACGTGCCGAGTGCGGCGAGCGGCGCGAGATCGCCATCCAT
>DATCFN010000201.1:0-5717 GCA_036509475.1 Rhizomicrobium sp.
GGCGCCAGCAGCAGCAGAAACATTTCCAGGCGCAAGATTTTCTGAATGTTCTTGAACTGGCTCGTCGCCATTACCGGCGCACGGCCAGCGCGCGTGTCCTTGCGCCAGCGAAAGAACACCATCGTCGGATAGATCGAAAGCAGCCCGATGATGACGAAAAGCGTCACCAAAATCTGAAAGCCAATATGGTGGTTGTAGTAGTCGAAACCCTTTTCCAACTGCATCCGCCTGATTCCAGTAAGCAGCACCACGACCGCCGACACCCCATAGAGAATGTCGAGCCGCTGCAAAGTCTTTGCCTCGGTCAACGTCACCTGCGGTTTCAGCAGCAGATGTTCGCCAAGCACGCAAGCCAGGAACGCCATGATCCCCATGTAATGGAGCCACGCGACAACGATTGCTTCCGTCATATCAAACAGCCTCCGGTTTCATTGTGTTAGCCACTCTCCCCGTCATGCCCTCGGATCGGCGCATAAAGGTCCGGGCGGCGGTCGCGGAACAGGCCCCAACTCGCGCGCATCTTCGCGATCGCGTCCAGATCGAAGGTCGCCGTGACGAAGCCCTCTTGCCTGTCTCCCAGATCGGCGGCGATTTCCCCGGTCGGCCCTGCAACAAAGGACGTGCCGTAGAACGTCATCTCGGTGGTCAATCCTTTTTCCGTGCCGATGCGATTGCTCGCCACCAACGGCACATAGTTCGCGCCGGCATGCCCCTGCATCACACGGTGCCAATGATCGCGGCTGTCCACCGGCGGCGCGGGCGGCGGCTCGCTGCCGATGGCGGTGGGATAAAGCAGCACCTCCGCGCCCATCAGCGCCATCGCGCGCGCGCTTTCTGGAAACCACTGGTCCCAGCAGATCGCCGCGCCGATTTTGCCGAAGCGCGTCTGCCAGACCTTGAAGCCGGTATCGCCGGGGGTGAAATAGTATTTCTCCTGATAGCCCGGCCCGTCGGGAATATGCGACTTGCGATAAAGGCCGAGCACGCTGCCATCCGCGTCCACCATCGCCAGCGAATTGAAATAGGCGTGTCCGGCCTTTTCAAAGAAGCTCACCGGCAAGACGACACCCAATTCGTTTGCCAGCACGGCCATCTCGGCAATAAGCGGATTACCCTCGAACGGGGCGGCCAGCGCAAAATAATCCGGTGACTGGTCCTGGCAGAAATACGGCGTCTCGAACAATTCCTGAATCAAAATGACATTCGCGCCTTTCGCGGCAGCGGCGCGCGCCATGTCTTTCGCTTTGGCGACATTAGCGCGTTTGTCCCAGGAACAGGCGAATTGCGAGGCGGCTAAAGTGATGTTTCTCATCTTCTATCTCGTTGAAATTACGCGGCGGCGATTTCGGCCAGCATTTCCTTTTCAACCTGCGGACTGGCCTGGCCGTCGGCGGTGGCAATCAGTTCTTTTGGGATCAGCAACAATACTGGCAACATCAGCGCATAGACCGCGGTCGTCGCCAGCGCGCAATACAGGAATCCGTAAACCGGATCGCTGGCGTAGATCTTGGCACCCAGAATGTCGCCGCCGCGATAGGACAGCTGGAACACGCCATCCACCATCATCATCAGCGTGCCCTGCAATCCCGGCGGACAGGAGCGCATCGCCAGATCGTAATAGGCCGCCGCCGCCACGCCGCCCATCATGCCGATGGGCAATGCCAGCCACAGCGCCTGGTTGGCGGAATGGACCAGCGCCAGCGGGATCATCTGCGGCACGGTGATGATCGTGCCGACCCACAACAGCGTCTTCAGCGAATAACGCTTGCACAGCCAGCCATAGAGAAAAAAGATCGGAATGAAAGCCACCGCGAAAATCGCGTAATACTCGCCATAGACCGCATCCGACGCGTGCAGATGGTTGGTCAGGTAGAATTGCAAGGGCGTGTTCGATCCCGGTGCAAACTGGAACATGAACATGATCAGCACCGCCGGATAGACCGCGCGATGCTTCAGCAGCCGCTTGATGTCGCCGATGAGATCGGAGCCTTTGGCCTGCGGCTTGTCGTAAGCGTGACCGAACACCGCCTTTGGCTTCCAGAACGCAAACGCCGCCATCAGCAATGACAGAACCAGCATCAGTAGGAACGTCTCATGCGGCGGCAAATGCTCCGCGATCCATCCCGAGGCCAACGCGCCGGCGATATAGGGAATGCTGCCGACGATGTTCCAGAGCGCACTCAACCGGCCGGACATCAACTTTTCCTGCCCGACCAGAGCCAGCAACGCCCATTGCCCCGCCGAAACAAAGCGCCAGAAAAACATCACCAGGAACATGCCGATGAAAAGGCCCGTATAGGTCAGTTGCGCATAGGCCATCCAGGCGAACACCGCCGCCGTCAGCGGCGCGAAGACGAGGAAATAACCCCGGTCGCGCATGCCCAGCGGGCTCCAAAGATCGCGCGTCAATCCGAATATGACCGACAGGTAGACCGGAATGGCGGTCAGCAATCGAAACGTCGAAACCTGCGTGACCGTCGCGTGAAGCTGGTCCTTCAACATGTAGGACGTCGCAAAATCCAGCAGATAGCCGTGCGGCATCACCAGATAGACGAGGAATGTCAGCGGCGTGAAATAGGCGAAGACCTTTGTGGTGGAGGCTTCGTCCCTGGCAGCCGGCGCAGTCGTCATTGCTATTCGACTTCCTGTTGCGTGATGCAATGGATGCCGCCGCCGCCTTCGACGATGTCGAGCGCGTCGATCTGAAGAATATCGCGGCCCGGAAAACAGTCGGCCAACACGGCGCGCGCTTTCTCATCATTCGGGTCGTTGAAGGCCGGCATCACGATGCCGCCATTCGGCAGATAAAAATTCACATAGGACGCCTGCAATAGCCGGCCCTGCCAATCGCGGCGTTCGGTGTGTGGTTGCGGCAGTTCCACAATCTCCAGCCGCCGCCCCTGTGCGTCGCGCGCTTCGTTCAGGCGATGCAGTGCATCCATCACCGGCTCGAAATCGGGATGCGAGTTGGACGACGGCACGCCCACGATCACCCGGCCCGGCGCGGCGAAACAGGCGATGTTGTCGATATGACCATCGGTTTCGTCATCCGAGAATCCCTCGCCAAGCCAGATCACTTTGCGCGCGCCGGTATAAAGCGCCAGTGCTTCCTCGATTTCCTGCTGCGTCAAACCCGGATTGCGATTGGCGTTCAGCAAAGTCTGCTCCGTCGTCAACAACGTGCCCTGCCCGTCGGAATGGATCGCGCCGCCTTCGCACACCAGCGGCGCGCGATAAACGCGCACCTCTTGCTTTTGCAGCACGCGGCTTGCGAATTGCGCATCGGCATCGAACGGAAAATATTTGTTGCCCCAGGCGTTGAATTGCCACTGAACACCGGCGCGCGCACCGTCCGGCCCGCGCAGGAATGTCGGCCCGCTGTCGCGCGCCCAGCTATCGTCCAGCGCGACTTCAAATGTTTCCGTCTTCCCGGCACAGGCGAATTTCACTTCCGAGAAATCCTGCGGCCTGGCCGCGATCGTCACCGGTTCGAAAGCCGAAATCGCACGCGCCACGCGCGCATAGGCCTGCTTGGCACGCAGCAACCCTTCGGGGCCGCCCCATGCCTCGGTGCGGCAGGGCCAGCACATCCAGGTCCGCGCATGGCGATCCCATTCCGCCGGCATGGAAAAGCCGTCTCGCGCCGGGCATGGATCGTCAGCGTCGAGCCGGTTGGTCATGCGGCTGTATAGCGGTTTGCGCATCGCGGTGAAACGGTTAGCCTTGGGCAAAACACGGAGACAAACATGGCCGGAAAGACAGATTCACGCCTTGCCGAACTCGGCATCACGCTGCCCACGCCCCCGGCCCCGGTGGCGAGTTACGTGCCCTATGTCATCAGCGGAAAGCTGGTCTTTACATCCGGCCAGATCACGGTCGCGCCTGAAGGGCTCAAATATGTCGGCATCGTCGGCAAGGACATTTCCCTCGAAGACGGCAAGGCCGCCGCGCGGCTCTGCGCCATCAACGTCATCGCGCAGGTGAAAGCCGCCTGCGGTGGCGATCTGGACAAAGTCGCGCGCTGCGTGAAAGTGACCGTGTTCGTGAACGCAACGCCGGGCTTCACCCAGCAACCGGAAGTGGCCAACGGCGCGTCCGATCTGTTCGGCGACGTGTTCGGCGACAAGGGCAAGCATGCCCGCGCGGCGGTGGGCGCGGGCTCCCTGCCTCGCAATGTCGCTTGCGAAGTCGAGGCGATCTTCGAGCTGGCGTGACGAAATCCAAAATCATCGCGCGTATTGCGGGCGCGGCGTCGGACATAGGGCGTGAGGCGTGGAACGCGTGCGCCAATCCCGAAGGCTCGCCCGATCCGCATCCCTTCACACGATATGAATTCTTCGCCGCCTGCGAGGAAAGCAAATCCGCCACGCCCCGCGCCGGATGGCGGCCCTGTCACCTCGCCATCGAACAGGACGGCGTGATCGGCGGCGTGATGCCGATGTATCTGAAGTCGCACAGCCAGGGCGAATATGTTTTCGACCACGGCTGGGCCGACGCCTTCGCGCGCGCCGGCGGCTCCTACTATCCCAAGCTGCAAGCTGCCGTGCCATTCACGCCGGTGACCGGCAAGCGATTGCTGATCGCCGGCCACGCGCCGCAGGAGGAAACTCGCAACGCGCTGTTTGCCGCAGGGGCGACGGCGGTTGGCGAATTGGATGCGTCGTCGCTGCACATCACCTTCATGACCGAGGACGAATGGAAGGCGGCAGGCACGCTCGGCTACCTGCAACGCAACGACCAGCAGTTTCACTGGCTCAACAACGGCTATAATTCGTTCGACGATTTCCTGGCGGCATTGTCGTCGTCCAAGCGCAAGAACCTGCGCAAGGAACGCGCCGCGGTGTTCGCCGAAGGCGTTACATTCGATTGGCTCTCTGGCAAGGATATCACGGAAGCGCATTGGGATGTTTTCTTCACTTTCTATATGGACACCGGCGACCGCAAATGGGGCCGCCCTTACCTGACACGCGAATTCTTCAGCCGCGTCGGTGCCAGCATGGGCGAACAGGTCGTGCTGATCCTCGCCAAACGTGCCGGGCACTACATCGCGGGCGCGCTGAACTTCGCGGGCGGCGGCGTTCTCTTCGGGCGCAACTGGGGCTGCACCGAATACATACCATTCCTGCATTTTGAGACCTGCTATTATCAGGCGATCGACTACGCCATCGCGCACAAGCTCGACAAAGTCGAAGCCGGCGCGCAGGGCGAACACAAATTCCTGCGCGGCTACATGCCGGTGCCGACCTATTCGGCGCATTACATCGCCCACACCGGGCTTCGTCGCGCGGTCGCCGACTACCTCGTCACCGAACGCGAAGCCGTCGCCGAACATATCGAGGCGCTGGCGGAGCAAGGACCGTTTAAGAAGTGCGACTAAAAGGATAGCGGATCCTAAAGCGTCATCTCTGGAAAAACGACGTCACCAAATATCCGAATAAACATATAGCACAAAAAGCGCTGAGAATTCTGACAACTAAAATCGCAGTTGCATTTATCTCTTGAATGCCGGATTTCCCGTAAGAAAGAATTTTGAACGACCATTCCGGCCTCAGCGCTACGAACATAAAAATGGCAAAGCTAGTGGATCGAATCTAACACTTGATGCCCGCGTTTGACGGCGGCGATGATTTTGTCTGGGTCTGCGGTCCATGTGAAGGGCTTTGGCATCTGGTTTGTCTCGGTGACGAAGCGGTTGATGGCGGCTTGGAGATCGACGA
>DATCFN010000202.1:0-5341 GCA_036509475.1 Rhizomicrobium sp.
TCAAGAAAGCGGCGGCGGTTTACCGCGACACGCTGGGCGGAAAAGTGTCTGGCGAGGTGCCGCAGCCGGATCACGGCGTGACCACCGTGTTCGTCGATCTGGGCAACACCAAGATCGAACTGCTGGAGCCGCTGGGCGAGAATTCGCCGATTGCGAAATTCCTGGAGAAGAATCCGAACGGCGGCATGCATCACGTTTGCTATGAGGTGGACGATATCTATGCGGCGCGCGACCAGATGAAGAAGATGGGCGCCACCATCACCGGCACAGGCGAACCGCGTATCGGCGCGCATGGCAAACCGGTGATCTTCCTGCACCCCAAGGATTTCGTCGGCACGCTCGTCGAGTTGGAACAGGCGTGATCGCGGGCGCGGTTCACGGTGCGGTGCTGCTCAGCGCCTTCGCCGGTTTCTTTTTTATCAGCCTGTTCTGTCTGTTTCCGGTCGGCCTCGGCGCCGTCGATCCGGAAAGCGGCGCGCCGCTATCGCCGCGCATCGGCACAAAGGTTTTGATCGCGCTGGGGATTTCGGTGGTGTTGTGGATCGTGTTCTACGCGATGATCCGTAGCGGCTTTCTGCAGCTCTGAAAGCACGAAAGGCCGGGGATGAACCCGGCCTTCGCGAAATCTTTCCTCCCCGAACTTGGCCGTTCCGGCTGTTCGGTCCCTTTATGGCGGACTGGATATAGGGATTCCCATTTGCTGTCACGTACTTTCGACGCGCGAGAGACGATTTTACGCATATTCTTCCATTTCATCGTATAAACGTGAAATAAATTAACAAAATTCTATCACGGATAGCAATTAACCGCCATTTGTCGCGAGCCTTGACGACCCACGCGGCCTCCGGGACGCTGCGCGCCAATGGCTGAGGCTCCGGCGTATGCGTAAATGGATAGTCGCCGCACTTCTGCTGTTATGCGCCAGCCCCGCGCTGGCCGCACACGGCACCAATGCCTGGCGCATCACCAAGGACCACTGGAGCCACGCCGACGAAGACGGCTTCGGCAAATTCGTGCAAGCGCTTGGCGAGACGAACTGCTCGTCCTCGGAAAGCTGCCTGCGCAATCCTGCCAATCCGTACCGCGACAGCGATCAGGGCTTTATCGACATCGACGTCGATTGCGCCAAGCTGCCTTATCTCCTGCGGTCTTACTACGCTTGGAAGAACGGCTTGCCGTTCAGCTTCGTCAACGGAATGAGCGGCGAGGGCGGCGACCTGCGTTTCACCAAGACGGCAAACCGCGCCGTCTCGCGCCACGACTTCGTGGACACCGGCGGCGGCATCAACGCACCGGAAGCGATCCGCGAGACGCTGGAAACGGTCTTCTCCGGTACGTACCGCACCGACGCTTCGGAGAAGCGTGGCGTCCTTTCAGATTTTTATTCGCCGGCGCTGGCGCCCGGCTCCATTCATCCCGGCACCATCGTCTATGACGTGAACGGCCATGTCGGCATCATCTACAAAGTCGATGACCACGGCCGCGCCTATTACATGGACGCGCATCCCGATTTCACGATCTCGCGCAGCGTCTATGGCGCGCAGTTCGGCCAAAGTCCGGCGCGGCTCGGCGGCGGCTTCAAGAACTGGCGGCCATTCAAACTGGTGGGCAGCCATCGCGACGGCGCGGGGCATCTGCTGGGCGGCCACATGGCCTATGCCGAGAACGACCAGATCCCGGACTACTCGCTGGTGCAGTACACCGGCACCGAACCCAATGAGAGTGGTGACGTGAAGAAGGCGCGCTACGCCTATAACGGCATCAAGCTCGGCTTCTACGAATATGCGCGCGTCGCGATCTCCGGCGGCAAGATGGATTACAACCCCATCTACGAACTGCGCGTGACCATGCAGACGATCTGCAACGATCTGGGCGACAGGGCGCAGTTCGTTGCCCAGGCGACGTCCGACGGCATTTCGAATAAGGAACATCCCGTGCGCTTGCCGGGCAACATCTACGGTTCCGACAACGTGGAGTGGGAAACCTATTCCACGCCGTCGCGCGATGCGCGCATCAAGGCCGCGGCGGTGCAGTTCTACAAGGACATGCAGGAAATGATCGGGCTGTGGATCAACCGCGATCCGCGCATCGTCTATGACGGCAGCTTCCTGAAGCAGGATTTGCAGGCCGCTTACGACGAGCAATCGCAGCGCTGCACCATCACCTATCTGACCTCCGGCAAGCGGCCGGTCAGCATGAACTATGACGACATGCTGCACCGTCTCTACAAGATGTCGTTCGATCCCTATCACTGCATCGAATTGCGCTGGGGCGCGCAGGGCGACGAGCGCGCGAACTGTCCGGATGGCCGCGACAAGTCCAAGTGGTATGACGCCGAACAGCGCCTGCGCAACCAGCCCGACCGCACCTATGATGCGCAGATGGGATTCGACATCGCCGAGCTGAACGCGCGCGGAAAGTGGACCGGTATCGATACACCACCGCCCGTTGATGTGAGAGCTTTGATCGACGGCATGGGCGAGCAGGTGCCGTTCCAGGGCATGACCGCCGTCGGACGCTAGGGATGATGCGCCGACATCATTGGCACCAGAATGAAGCCGGCGCCGTCGATCAGCCAATGGCAGATGATGTTGGCCCAAAGGTTTCGCCGCCACACGTATAGCACTGTCAGCACCAACCCGCCCCACGCGGCAATGATGACCTGTCCCAGTCCGCCGCCGGAATAATGGGCGAACGTGAACAGGCCGAAGGTCACAAGCCCGGCCAGCATTTTGCTTCCCGTCAATTCGGTCAGGCGTTCGAAGCCGTAGCCGCGAAAGGCTGTCTCTTCGACAAAGGCCGCGCGCGTGACCAGAAGGAAACGGAACCACAAAGGCGCGAGAAACAGATTGCCGATCTTCTGCGCCATGTTCAGATGCAGCGCCGGAAGGACCACGGAGAAGAGAAATCCGATTCCGAAAACCGCCACGATGGCCGCAACGATCCCAAGAACGATGTCGAGAACGCCAGGCCTACGGAACCCGATGGAGGAAAGCGCCTCGCGCTCGACGAAGAGCACGTAGAGCAGGATGGCAACAAACAGCACCCACCATAGGATTTCGCCGCCGAGCAACGGTCCCAGCCCGCTATAGGTTTTGCCCAAGTCGCCCAAATGGAGGAAGGGCAGTCCGAGGGCCAGGAGAAGCCCGATGATGATAACAATGCGCCGGCCGTTCGATTGCGTGGTTTCCATGAGACGCGTTGCTCCTGTTGCGGGAACCGGTGGGTACACGAAGCTGGATGCAGGCAATGCGGCGGTTGGATGCATCGGTGGCCAGTTTAATCCGAAATGAGGTCGCGGAACCCGGATTTTGCACGCGGATTTGCCCTGAAGCCGCCGGTTCCGTATGAAGATGGCCGCTAACCAAAGCCTTGGAATCACCGCGTCATGCGCCTCAGTCGTTACTTCCTGCCCGTCCTCAAAGAGACGCCGTCCGAGGCCCAGATCGTGTCTCATCGGCTGATGTTGCGCGCCGGCCTGATCCGCCAGGAAGCGGCCGGCATCTATGCGTGGCTGCCGCTTGGCATTCGCGTGCTCAAGAAGATCGAGAAGATCGTGCGCGAGGAAATGAACCGCGCCGGCGCCATCGAAATCCTCATGCCGACCTTGCAGCCTTCCGAATTGTGGAAAGAGACGGGACGCTACGACGCCTATGGACCGGAGATGCTGCGCATCAAGGACCGGCACGACCGCGAGATGCTCTACGGCCCGACCAACGAGGATATGGTGACGGAAATTTTTCGCGCCTATGTGAAGTCGTACAAGGCGCTGCCGCTCAACCTCTATCATATCCAGTGGAAATTCCGCGACGAAGTGCGGCCGCGTTTCGGCGTCATGCGCGGGCGCGAGTTCCTGATGAAGGATGCCTATTCGTTTGACCTGACGCCGGAGGCGGCGCGCAAGAGTTACAACCGGATGTATGTCGCCTATCTGCGCGCCTTCACGCGCATGGGGCTGACGACCATTCCCATGCGTGCCGAGACCGGCCCCATTGGCGGCGATCTCTCTCATGAGTTCATCGTGTTGGCGGAGACCGGTGAGAGCCAGGTCTATTGTCACAAAGACCTGCTCGACATGCCGGTGCCGGGCGAGGACGTCGACTTCGACGCCGATCTTTCGCCCATCGTGCAGCAGCGCACCAATCTTTATGCGGCGACGTCGGACGTTCATGACGAAGAACGCTTTGAAAAGGAAGTGCCCGAGGACAAGCGCGTCAGCGCGCGCGGCATCGAAGTGGGGCAGGTCTTCTATTTCGGCACAAAATACTCCGTGCCGATGAAGGCGCTGGTGACGGGACCGGATGGCAAGGACGTGCCCGTTGAAGGCGGCTCCTACGGCATCGGCGTGTCGCGCCTGGTTGGTGCGCTGATCGAAGCGTTCCATGACGACAACGGCATCATCTGGCCGGAAGCCGTCGCGCCGTTCGACATCGCGCTCATCAACCTGAAATCCGGCGATGCGAAAACCGACGCGGCCTGCGAAGATATTTACGCGAAGCTGACCGCCGCCGGAAAAGACGTTCTATATGACGACCGCGACGACCGGCCCGGCGCCAAATTCGCGACCGCCGATCTGATCGGGCTGCCGTGGCAGGTGGTCATCGGACCTCGCGGTCTCGAAAAAGGCATGATCGAGGTCAAAAATCGTGCAACGGGCGTCAAGGACGAAATGAGCGTCGACGCCGCTATCAAGAAATTCTCCGGACACTGATGGCCGATCCGCGCAGCAATCTGGGCAATCGCATGGCGAAGATCGGCGGCGCGCCGGAACCTGCGGCCACCGGACAGTCGCCGCGCGCAGGCCTGAAGACGGGCCGGACCACGCATCCCTTCGCGCCGTTTGAATGGATGATCGCGCTGCGCTATCTGCGGCCCAAGCGCGCCGACGGCTATATCTCCATCATCTCCATCCTGTCGCTGATCGGCATCGCCTTGGGCGTGGCCGCGCTCATCATCGTCATGGCGGTGATGAATGGTTTTCGGCACGAGCTTCTGTCGCGCATCCTGGGCCTGAATGGCCACGTGATCGTGCAAGGCTATGCCGGTCCGTTGCCGAACTATGACGCGCTGGCGCGCAAGGTTCGCGTCGTGCAGGGCGTCGCCCGCGTGGCCCCGATCATCGACGGGCAGGTGATGGGCAGCGCCAATGGCGTGACCACCGGTGTTCTTGTTCGCGGGATGCGGCAGAAAGATCTGCAAACGCTCACCACCGTTTCCAAATCGCTGTCCGAAGGCGCGCTGGATCATTTTCAGGGCGGCGACGACGTGATCGTCGGCATCCGTCTTGCCGACAAATTGCGGCTCGCTCCGGGCGGCACCATTACCCTCATCGCGCCGCAAG
>DATCFN010000203.1:0-3412 GCA_036509475.1 Rhizomicrobium sp.
ATTCCGGCCACCGCAAGGAGCAAACAGAACTTGAGAGCTGGCTCGGCAACGGCCACGCCCGCGACCTGTGGGACTTGGCCGAAGAGTCCAAGGCACTGGTCCGCTCGCTCGCCGCCGAACTGGCGCCCGACGCCGATGTGAAGCCGAACCTCATCATCGCGGCGCATGACAAGGCCGCGTTGCGCGGTCTGGAAGCCGAAGTCGAGCACCTCGCTCGCTTCTACAATTACTCCGCCACGATGATCGATGCCGATGAAACACGGCGCATGGTTGGTGCGGACTACCACGGCGCGAAACTGGACCCCACCGGTGGCCATCTTCATCCGCTGCGCTATGCGCGCGGATTAGCGTGCGGCGCGGAAGCGGCTGGCGCCGTGCTTGTCGAACATTCGGCGGCGCGCAACATCGAGACGGTCGGCAACCGCGTCATCGTTCATTGCGACGCGGGCGACGTTACTGCCGATCACGTCCTGCTCGCCGCCGATGCGTTCTGCGGCGAGATCGCACCGGAGCTTGCGCCCTATATCGGCCATGTCGAAAGTTTCGTGTCGGCCACCGCGCCGCTGCCGCCGGATCTTGCCGCGCAGATCATTCCCAGCGATGCCGCCGTCGCCGATACGCGCCATGTTCTGGATTACTATCGCAAGAGTGATGACGGGCGGCTGATCTTCGCCGGTCGCGAAGGCTATTTCCGCATGCCGACGGACATCGCGGCAGTCGTGCGGCCGAAGATGCTGAAGGTTTTTCCCGGCCTCCAACCGGTCGCCACCGAATATGCGTGGAGCGGCACGGTCGGCATCACCGTGACGCGCATGCCGCATTTTGGACGCCTCGGTCCGCGCGTGTTTTTCGCGCACGGCTATTCCGGTCATGGCGTTGCGCTGTCGTCGCTCGGCGGGAAACTGCTGGCGGAAGCGGCGATGGGAAACCCGGAGCGTTTCGATGTCATCGCCCGCGTTCCGGCGCGCAAATTCCCCGGCGGCAAATATCTGCGCAAGCCGCTGGTCGCGGCGGCATTGTTCAGTTTCAAATTACTGGATGCAATTTGATTCTATAAAGCTATCCGTCATCACCGGGTTTATCCCGGCGATCCATAACCTCAATGCGAGACGGTGGATATAGATGGCCGGGATAAACCCGGCCATGACGTTGTTGCGGATCTAGATATTAAAATCGACGTCCGCGATGACGTGATCCATTGCGTGCGAAGGCCGGTCGCAACCGGCGCAGCCGACCTGCTTGGCCGGAACGCCCGCGACCGTGCAGTGGGGCGGCACGTCCTTCAGCACCACCGAACCGGAGGCAACGCGCGAATATTCGCCGACCTCGATATTGCCAAGCACCTTCGCGCCCGCGCCGAGCAACACGCCACGGCGGATTTTGGGGTGACGGTCTTCGTCTTCCTTGCCGGTGCCGCCAAGGGTGACGCCGTGGAGCATCGACACGTCGTCTTCCACGACGGCCGTTTCACCGATCACGATTCCGGTCGCGTGATCCATCATCACGCCGCGCCCGATGCGCGCGCGCGGATGAATATCGACGGCGAACAATTCGGACACCCGGCTCTGGATGAAATAGGCCAGTGGGGCGCGATTGTGCGTGATCAACCAGTGCGCGATGCGGTGACTTTGCAGCGCGTGGAAGCCTTTGAAAAAGAGAAATGCCTGCGCGTAGGTCTGGCAGGCGGGATCGCGCTCGAAGATCGCGGACAGATCGGCGCGGGCGGCGGCGCCGATTTCCGGGTCGCCCTTCAAGGCCTCTTCGAAGACTTCGCGAGCGAACATGGGGCTGACGCCCTCGCCGCCCAGCTTGCTGGCCAACAGATAGGCCAGCGCATCGTCGAACCCGTCATGGTTCAGGATGGTGGCGTGGGTCAGGCTGCCCAGCGCCGGCTCGCTGTCGTCGAACGCCTTCGCCTGGTCGCGCAAGGCGGACCAGATGGGATCGCAATGGACGACTTTCTCGACGGGGACGGACATGAACCTCTCCTGCTGGCGTCTATAGTACCGAAAAGTCACGCAATTCCCAATCGGCCCACCAATGTTTATGTAAGAACGATAGTTCCAGCCGCAAGGATCGCCTTTGAACCGCCCTGACGAACGTGCCTTAAACCGCCCCGCCCCGCAGGCCATCGACCTTTTGCTGTCGCGCCGGTCTGGCTCGGCCAAGGCCATGACCGGGCCCGGTCCGACCGCCGAGGAGCTGCGCACCATCCTGACCGCCGGGGCGCGCGTGCCCGATCACAAGAAGCTCTTTCCCTGGCGCTTCATCCTGTTCGAAGGCGATGGCCGCAAGCGCATGGGCGATCTGCTGGCGCGGATCACCCGCGAGGAAGAACCCAAGGCCAGCGACGAACGCATCGAAATGGAGCGCTACCGTTTCCAGCGCGCGCCCGTTGTCGTGGGCGTCATCAGCCGCGTGCGCGAGAACATTCCGATTCCGATGTGGGAGCAGGAATTGTCGGCCGGCGCGGTCTGCCAGAACATCTTAATTGCAACGCATGCGATGGGTTTTGTCGGCAACTGGTTGACCGAGTGGTGCGCCTTTCATCCGCTGGTCGCGGACGAACTCGGCTTGAAACCGGGCGAACGCGTCGCGGGCTTCATCTATATCGGCAAACCCGCCGAAGCGCTGGAAGAGCGCGTGCGGCCCAATCTGGACGATCTGATCACGCATTTCTGAGGGGCGAGCATGGGGCGGAAGATACTTTTCATCACGACGGACCAGATGCGCTTCGACGCGCTGGGCGTGAACGGCGGCAAAGTCGCGCGCACGCCTGCCATCGACGCCTTGGCGAAATCCGGCATCAACTACACGCGCTGTCATGCCCAGAACGTCGTCTGCATGCCCGCGCGCGCGACGATGATCACCGGACAATATGTGTCGACGCATGGCGTGTGGATGAACGGCGCGCCGCTGCCCGTCGACGCGCCGTCCGTGGCGCGGCTGCTGAAGGACAAGAAGAACTACCGCACGGCGCTGATCGGCAAGGCGCATTTCGAACCGTTCATCGATCTGCAACTGCAGTTCGAGGAGAATCGCATGGGGGCGATGGGTACGTTCGGCCCGCATCGCGGTTTCGATCACATGGAGCTTGCGGCACATGGGGCGCGCGGGCCGCTGCACTACGCGCGCTGGCTGATGAAGGAACATCCCGAGGTCGCCAACGATTTCTATCCGCTGCTGACCGGTCAACTGGTGCAGAATTCCGTTGGCGGCGGCGACACCAACGCCATCCAAGTCTGGAACAACAAATGCCCGCGCGGGCTTTACCACACCGACTGGGTCGCGGACCGCACCATCGCCTATCTGGATTCGCTGAACCCGGACGAAGACTGGTTCGTGTGGATGAGTTTTCCCGATCCGCATCATCCGTGGGATCCGCCGCAGAGTGAAATCTACCGCCACGACT
>DATCFN010000204.1:0-7584 GCA_036509475.1 Rhizomicrobium sp.
CTGACCGACAAAATGTAACGCAGCAAAGCCGATCCTTGCCTTTGCCTGGGCGCGCCCCTTTTATGGCGCTCAGGCAAGGCAGGTGATTTTTGGGACTTCAGACTCCGGTCCGAACCGATCTTCTCGACGGCGACGCACTTCGGCGCGATCTGACGGCTTTCGCCCACGCCAATTCCGATCCCGTCCATCTGCGCAAACTTGCACTCGCCCATATCAAAGCGGTGTTCAACGACGCGCGCGCGCAGGTTAAAGCGCGTGTCGAGAACGAAGGGCTGAAAGGCCTGCCCGCCGCGCAGGAACTGTCCGGCATCCAGGACACGATCATCCAGGTTCTCTACGACTTCGCCACCAAGCATTTCTACTACGCGCAAAATCCCACGCAGGCCGAACGCCTCTCTATCGTCGCGACCGGCGGTTATGGCCGGGGCCAACTCGCACCATTCTCCGACGTCGATCTGCTGTTCCTGCGCCCTTACAAGCAAACCGCATGGGGCGAGAGCGTCATCGAATTCATCCTGCACATGCTTTGGGATCTGGGACTGAAGGTCGGACACGCCACGCGCTCGGTGCCGGAGTGCTCTCGGCTGTCGAAGCAGGACGTCACTATCCGTACCGCATTGCTGGAAGCGCGTTTCCTGTGGGGCAACAAGGCACCGTTCGACGAAATGCGCAAAGCCTTCTGGGCCGATGCCGGCACCCGCGCCGGCCAGGACTACGTGGAGGCGAAGCTCGCGGAGCGCGATCAACGCCATGTGCGACAGGGCGAGAGCCGCTATCTCGTCGAACCGAATATCAAGGAAGGTAAAGGCGGCCTGCGCGATCTGCAGACGCTCTATTGGATCGGCAAATACATCTACCAAACTGACGACACCGCCGATCTGGTGGGCAAGGTCCTCACGCGTGAGGAACATGAGACCTTCCAGCAGGCCGAGGCTTTTCTCTGGGACGTTCGCGTTCAACTGCATTATCTGGTCGGCCGCGCCGAGGAGCGGTTGTCGTTCGACGTGCAACCGGAGATCACGGCGCGGCTTGGTTTCACCGCCGACAATCCGCGCCGCGCCGTCGAGACATTCATGCGCGCCTACTTTCTTGTCGCAAAGGATATTGGCGACCTCACCCGCATCTTTTGCGCGGGATTGGAAGAGCAGAACAAAAAGCCGAAACCCTCACTGGCGCGATTGCTTCCCGGCTTTCTCAAGCCGCGCACGGGCACCGAAGATTTTTTTGTCGAAAACGGCCGGCTCAACGCGCCGGAAAATGCCTTTCGCCGCGATCCGCTTAACCTGATCCGCATATTCCATGTCGCGGACGAAAAGAATGTCGACATTCATCCCGCAGCCTTGCGAACGATCACCCGCTCGCTCGACCTGATCGACGACAAATTGCGCGAGGACAAGGATGCCAACCGTCTCTTCCTCGAAATCCTGACATCGAAGCGCAACCCGGAACGCACCTTGCGCTGGATGAACGAGGCCGGTGTCTTCGGGCGCTTCATACCCGCGTTCGATCACGCCGTCGGGCTGATGCAATTCAACATGTATCACCACTATACGGTGGATGAGCACCTCATTCGCGCAGTGGGCAACGTCGCGGCGATCGAGCGCGGCGAATTGAAAACCGAACACCCGTTATCGACGGAGGTCATCAAGCGCGTGCAATCGCGTGCCGCGCTCTATTGCGCAATCCTGCTGCACGACATCGGCAAAGGCCTGCCCGGCGATCATTCCGCCGTCGGCGGTGCAATCGCCGAAAGCCTGTGCCCGCGCCTTGGCCTGTCTGCCGCCGATACCGCCGCCGTGGCATGGCTGGTGCGCACGCATCTTGTGATGAGCGACACGGCACAGAAACGCGACATCTCCGATCCCAAAACCGTGCGCGATTTTGTGCAAGCCGTGCAATCGCCGGAAATGCTGCGCCTGCTGTTGGTGCTGACCGTCGCCGATATTCGTGCCGTCGGTCCCGGCGTCTTCAACGGCTGGAAAGGCCAGCTTCTTCGAGAATTGTACTACGAAGCCGAAGCGCTGATGTCGGGAAGCGATGCGAAGCCTGGCCGCGCCGCGCGCATAGAGAGCGCCAAAATCCGGCTTCGCGAAAAGATCACCAACCTGCCGCAAGCGGTTCAGGAGCGGGCGATGGCGCGCCACTACGATCCCTACTGGCTGGCCTTCGATGAAGCCACCTACGAGGACCACACGCGGTTGATGGCGCAAGCGGACGCCAGCGGCGAACTGCTCGCCATGTCAGCCGTGAGCAACGCCTTTCGCGCCGTCACCGAAGTGACGATCTACACGCCCGACCATCCGGGTCTGTTCTCCAAACTCGCCGGCGCCGTTGCCGCGTCCGGTGGCTCCATCGTCGATGCCAAGGCTTTTACGACGACGGACGGATTCGCGCTCGACGTGTTCTGGGTTCAGGACGCCGAGGGTGGCCCCTTCGGCGATCCCGCACGCGTTGCCCGGTTGCGCCAGACAATCGAGAAAACGCTGAGCGGCGTAACATCGCCGCGCCAGCTTCTGGCGCAGCGCGCCACGCGCAAGAAGCGTCTCGCCGCATTCCGGGTGCCGCCGCGCGTGAGCTTCGACAACGAGGCCTCCACGACATCGACGGTCGTCGAGGTCGAAGGATTGGACCGGCAAGGCTTTCTGTACGACGTCACGCAGGCACTGTTTGAATCCGGCCTTTCGATATCGTCCTCCATCGTGGCCACCTATGGCGAGCGCGCTGTCGACGTTTTCTACGTCCGTGATGGGTTCGGCCATAAAATCTTCCATCCGGACCGGCTGAAAAGCGTCGAAGCCCGGCTTCTGAAAGTGCTGGAAAACGAGGCTCTTGAAGCCCGCGAGCCTTTGCGGGCATAAGGCGCCCCAAGAAGGCCCGACCCATGACCACGCATAAGCAACTCGTCCTTTCCGGCATGCAGCCGACCAACACGCTGCACCTCGGCAATTATTTGGGCGCGCTGAAGAACTGGGTGCGCATGCAGAACGAGATGCCCTGTCTCTTCTGCGTGGTGGACATGCACGCGCTGACGCAGGAGTCCGGCTATGCGAAACCGGAGGATTTGACGCGCGCGACCCGCGAAGTCGCCGCCGCCTATATCGCATCCGGCGTCGATCCGAAGCGCACACCGATCTTCAACCAGTCCCGCGTGCCAGAGCATGCCGAGCTGGCATGGATTTTCAACTGTGTCGCGCGACTCGGCTGGCTCGACCGCATGACGCAGTTCAAGGAAAAGAGCGGCAAGCATAAGGAGCGTTCGTCGGTCGGCCTTTACACCTACCCGGTGCTGATGGCGGCAGACATCCTTGTCTACAAGGCAACGCATGTTCCAGTGGGCGAGGATCAGAAGCAGCATCTCGAACTGGCGCGCGACATCGCGCAGAAATTCAACAATGATTATGCGGTGCCGGATTATTTCCCGCTGCCGGAGCCGGTGATCACCGGGCCGGGCACGCGCGTGATGAGCCTGCGCGACGGCGCGAAGAAAATGTCCAAGACCGACGAGTCCGACAATTCGCGCATCAACCTGACCGATGATGCCGATACCATCGCCGCCAAAATCCGCCGCGCCAAAACCGATCCCAATCCTTTGCCGGAAAACGCCAAGGGGTTGGAAGGCCGCCCGGAAGCCGAGAATTTGATCAACATCTATGCCGGCCTCGCGAATGACAGTGTCGATGCCGTCATCGCCCGTTACGCCGGCCAGCAGTTCTCCGGTTTCAAGAACGATCTGGCGGATCTTGCGGTCGCGAAACTCAAACCCATCGCCGATGAGATGCGTCGTCTCATGGCCGATCCCGGCGAGATCGACCGCATCCTGAAGTCTGGCGCGGAACGGGCGCGGGCGCTGGCGGAACCAGTCATGCTGGAAACGAAGCGCGTCGTCGGGCTGGTGGTCTGATTTTGCGCTTCCCGCGCATGCTGTAGAATGACGCCATGACCGCGCAGCCCAAAACCGTGCTTGTGACAGGCGCCGCAAAAAGGCTCGGCCGCGCCATCGCGCTCGATCTGGCGCGACACGGATGGAACATCGCGCTGCACTACAACTCCTCCGAGAAAGAAGCGCGCGCGACCTGCGAAGATGCGCGCACCGCGGGCGTGAAAGTCGCGCTGCTCGATGCCGATCTGATGCACGAAGACCAAACCGCCGCGCTGGTGTCGCGCGCGGTGAAAGAACTCGGCCCGCTGACGGCGCTGGTGAACAGCGCCTCACTGTTCGAGAACGACGAATGGGTCAACGCCACGCGCGAGAGTTGGGACAAGCATATCGAGGTCAATCTGCGCGCGCCCTTCGTGCTGTCGCAAGCCTTCGCCAAGCAGCTTCCGCTCGGCATGCATGGCGCGATCGTCAACATGATCGACCAGCGCGTGCTGAAGCCCACGCCACAATTTCTTTCTTACAGTCTGAGCAAGGCAGGGTTGCACTGGCTGAATACCACGCTGGCGCAAGCGCTCGGCCCCAGAATCCGCGTCAATGCGGTGGGTCCGGGGCCGACGATGCGCAACGCACGCCAGAGCGACGCCGATTTCCAGCGCCAGCGCGAGGCCACTATTCTGAAAAGCGGTGCCGAACCGCAGGACGTTTGCGACGCGGTGCGCTATCTTCTGGAAGCCAAGGCCGTGACCGGACAGATGATCGCGGTCGATGGCGGTCAGCATCTGGCATGGAAAACGCCCGACGTGAACGTGGTGGAGTGAGCATGACGCAGACAGCCAATGTCCAGCCGCTCCGCATCGCCGACGCCGCGCGCGGCATCCGCCACGTCTTTATCCGCAACCTCGAAGTACTGGCGCATATCGGCGTCTATGGCCACGAACAAGGCAAGCTTCAGCCGGTACGGATCAATGTCGATCTGGCGGTCGAGGATGTGATCGACGTGGACGACCGCCTCGAACGGGTCGTGGACTATGCCGAGGTCGCCAAAGGTATTCGCGCCATCATCGATGCCGGCCACATCAATCTCGCCGAAACCTTGGCCGAACGCATCGCACAGGTGTCCTTTGCCGATCCTCGCGTGAAATCCGCCCGCGTGCGGGTCGAAAAATTGCATGCCCTTCCCGGCGCGGAATCCGGTGGCGTCGAGATCGAGCGCGAACGTCCCGCATGACCGCTCCAGCAAGCGAGGTGCGCGACGATTTCGTGACCCTTATTGCCTTTGGTCTTTTGGCTTAAGCCTCCGCCGATATTGCCCATCATGTGCTCGGCCATGGTGGTGCTTGTCTGCTGTTAGGCGGTCGCGTCATCGCCCTGAGTTCGATCTTCGTGAATTGCACAGTGACCGGCGCCGCAGTTGATCTGGCAGGACCACTCGCCAACTTCATTGTCGGTGCGGTTGCATTGGCGTTGGCCTATCGGTCTTCCGCGGCGCCGCGATTGCTCCTGGCTCTGATCGCGGAATTCAATCTTCTTTGGTTTTCGCTGCAACTCGTGGCGAGCGCCGCAACGCGCACTGACGACTGGGCCTGGGCCATGCATGTGTTTCATATCGCCGGGGCGGAGCGCTGCGGAATGATCGCGTTCGGCGTGCTTTTCTATCTGGGTTCGATCCGGGCCGTCGCCGCCGCATTGGCGCCTTTCGCGACGTCCGAAATACGCGTCCGAAATATTGTCTGGATCGCGTGGTTGACCGGAGGGATATTGGCCTGCGTAACGGCCCTTTTCGATCAACATCCGATTCCTGCGATATTGCATCACGCTGCGCCGCAATCTTTCCTTCTCGCCATTGGCTTGCTGTTCACGCCGCGCTGGGCCACCCGATTTCCGATGCCGCCGGCGCCGGCCATTCGGTTTTCACCGGTTTGGACCGCGGCGGCAGCGATTGTCGCGGTGCTGTCGATACTTTATCTCGGTCCGGGCTTCGCCGTTTAATTCCCGCATCACGGACACACCGCGTATAATGCGCAGAGCATGAACCAAGACTCCGACATATCCCGTGAAGCACCGCTGAAAGGCCCTGCGCGCATTGAGGCTTATCTCAAGACGCTGCCGGATGCGCCGGGCGTCTACCGCATGCTCGGCGAGAAGGGCGATGTGCTTTATGTCGGCAAAGCCAAAAGCCTGAAAAAGCGCGTCGCGTCCTATGCCAAGGGCGGCGGGCACAATGACCGCATCACGCGCATGATTTCTGAAACTGCGGAGATGCTGTTCGTCACGACGGCGTCGGAAACCGAAGCGCTGCTTCTAGAATCCAATCTCATCAAGCGGCTGAAACCGCGTTTCAATGTTTCGTATCGCGATGACAAATCCTTTCCCAATATCCTGCTGCGTGAGGATCATCCCTTTCCACAACTGCTGAAGCATCGCGGCGCCAAATCGACCAAGGGCGTTTACTTCGGTCCCTTCGCCAGCGCTGGCGCGGTGACACGCACGCTCAACACCTTGCAGCGCGCATTTCTTTTGCGTTCCTGTTCGGACTCCGTATTCGAATCCCGCACGCGGCCCTGCCTGTTGTTCCAGATCAAGCGCTGTAGCGCGCCTTGCGTCGAACGTGTCGATCAACCCGGTTACCGGGAACTGGTGCGCGAGGCGGAAGAATTCCTCAACGGCAAAAGCCGCACCGTGCAGGACGAGCTGGCGCGGCAAATGAACACCGCGTCCGACCAGATGGATTTCGAGGCGGCGGCGCGCTTTCGCGACCGCATCCGCGCCATGAGCAGCATCCAGTCCAGCCAGGGCATCAATCCCACGACCTTCTCGGAAGCCGATGTCTTCGCGGCATTTCAGCAGGGTGGCGAAACCTGCATTCAGGTGTTCTTCTTCCGCGCGGGGCAGAACTGGGGCAACCGTCCCTATTTTCCGCGCCACCCGCGCGAGCTTTCCACCGCGGAAATCTTGGAAGCCTTTGTCGGCCAGTTTTACGACGAGCGCCCTGCCCCGCGCATGGTTCTTCTTTCCGAAGACATCGCCAATACCGAACTGATCGCCGAGGCGCTTTGCCTGCGCGCCGAACACAAGGTCGAGATCGCGGTGCCGCAGCGCGGCGAGAAGCGCGAGATCATGGACATGGCCATGCAGAACGCGCGCGAACAGCTCGGCCGCCGCATGGCGGAAAATTCCGCGCAGCGCGAATTGCTCGATGGCGTCTGCGAGACGTTCGGCATGGAAGCACCGCCGCGCCGTATCGAGGTTTATGACAACTCCCACATCCAGGGCAGCCACGCGCTGGGCGGCATGATCGTCGCCGGGCCGGATGGTTTCGAGAAAGGCGAGTATCGCAAGTTCAACATCAAATCGACGGAACTTACCCCCGGCGACGACTACGGCATGATGCGCGAAGTGCTGACCCGGCGCTTCTCGCGCCTCGTCAAGGAAGCAGGCGCGGACGACGCCAAGGCGAAGTGGCCGGACCTTGCATTGATCGACGGCGGACCGGGGCAACTCTCCATCGCCCGCACGGTGCTGGAAGATCTCGGCGTCGAAGATGTCCTGCTGGTCGGCATCTCCAAGGGACCGGATCGCGACGCGGGCCGGGAACATTTCTATATGGCCGGGCGCGAGCCGTTTCGCCTCGATCCCAAAAGCCCCGTCCTCTATTACCTGCAGCGCCTGCGCGACGAAGCCCATCGCTTCGCCATCGGCAGCCA
>DATCFN010000205.1:0-9114 GCA_036509475.1 Rhizomicrobium sp.
GGTGCTGATCCGTAAGCTTGTGCAGCACTGGGTCGATCGTTACGGAATCGACGAAGTGCGACATTGGTTTTTCGAAGTCTGGAACGAACCCAATCTCACCGCCTTCGGCACCGGCAAACAGAGCGACTACTTCGCGCTCTATCGCTACACAGTGGATGCCATCAAATCGATAGACAAGGCTCTGAAAGTCGGCGGCCCGGCAACAGCAGACAATGCTTGGATTTCCGACTTCCTCGACTTCTGCAAGAAGAGCGGATTGCCCGCCGACTTTATCAGCACGCATCACTATCCGACAGATTCGTTCGGCAAGCCCGGCGACGACACGGTCACGCAGTTATCCGAAAGCAAGCGCAGCGCGTTGCGAGACGAAGCACGCGACGTTCGCAAACAGGCCGGTGACCTGCCGGTCTATTATACGGAATGGTGTACGTCCTCCAATCCGCGCGATCCGATGCATGACGACCCTTACGCGGCCGCGTTCATCGTCAAGACCGTGCTAGAGGCGAACGGGCTGGTGCAGGGTTACAGCTACTGGACGTTCTCGGACATTTTTGAGGAAAATTATTTTCCCTCCGTCCCGTTTCAAGGCGGCTTTGGCTTGTTGAATATCCACGGCATCGCCAAACCGTCTTACCGCGCCTATGAATTGCTGCATGGATTGGGTACGGAGCTTCTGACGGTGGAAGGACATCACGAAACCGTCGATGCGTGGCTGGTCGCAGGAGACAAATCTGCGACTCTGATGCTGACCAATTTTGCTTTGCCCCGGCATCCGATCGATACCCAGCAAGTATCATTCAGCCTGAAAGGCCCCGGCAACATCGCAAGCGCAACGATACGGCGGATAGATCTGGAACACGCCAACGCCAAGCGGCATTGGGAGCAGATGGGCAAGCCCGAATATCTCAGCGCGGAAATGGTGACACAGCTTGATGCGGCCTCACAATTGAAATCCGAGGTGCAGGCTTTTGCCCGCGACGGCGAGACATTTCGCGTCGATGTGGCGATGCCGCCGCAATCCATCGTCGCCATCGAACTCTGCTATTAGCCGTGGGCGCGGTGACCACGCCGGATGACGACGCGCTGGTGGATCGTCTGCAGCGCGGGGCGTTTGCCTATATCGGGACATACATCAATCCGGAAAACGGACTTGTCGCCGACACGTCGCGTGATGGTTCGCCGTGCAGCATTGCGGTGGTGGGATTCGCTTTGTCCTGCTATCCCATTGCCGTTGAAAATGGCTGGATAACTCGTGAAGCCGCGGCCGCGCGGACGCTCAAGACGCTACAGTTCTTTCACAACAGCCCGCAGAACGATCAGCCGGACTCCACGGGCTTTAGAGGCTTTTACTATCACTTCCTGGACATGAAGACCGGACTGCGCGTCTGGCAATGCGAGTTGTCCTTGATCGATACGACATTGCTGCTCGCAGGCGTGTTGACCGCTGCGTGTTATTTCGACGGCGCTGGCCCGGAAGCTGAAATCCGCGAATTGGCAGACGCGCTCTATCGCCGTGTCGATTGGGCATGGGCGCAAGACGGTTTTGGAACAGTGTCACAGGGCTGGAAGCCGGAATGCGGCTTTCTGCACTATGGCTGGGAAGGTTATAACGAAGCGACCATTCTCTACATTCTGGGCCTGGGATCGCCGACGCATCCGCTGACGCCGAAAAGTTTCGGCGGCTGGACGATGACCTATCAATGGGAAAACCTGCTGGGCAGTGATGTCCTCTATTCCGGTCCATTGTTCACCCATCTGTTCTCACATGCCTGGATCGATTTTCGCGGCATCCGGGACGAATTCATGCGCCAGTCGGGCAGTGATTATTTCGAGAACACCAAGTCCGCCGTCGCGCTTCACCGCGAATACGGCGCACGCAATCCCAACAACTACGAAGGCTATGGCCGCGATTTCTGGGGCATCACGGCAGGTGATGGGCCAGGCTATCGCGACATGCGCGTGGATGGCCGCGACCGGCGCTTCTTTGGTTACATGTCACGCGGCGCGCCGTATGGACCGGACGATGGCACCATCGCGCCTTGGGCGATGCTGGCGACATTGCCGTTCACGCGCGTAGCGGCACTGTCCGGCACGCGGCATTTGCTCGCCTCCCATCCGCAGGTCTGCAAGGAGGATCGTTTTTCTAGTGGATTCAATCTGACGCTTCCCGGTGATGACGGCGAAGGTTGGTTGTCGGATGGCTGGTACGGCCTGGATCAGGGCCTCCTCGTGATGATGATAGAAAACGCCAGGAGCGGCTTGATCTGGAAACTCTTGCGCGGTTGCCCCTATGTTGTTGCGGGCCTAAAACGCGCCGGCTTTGACGGCGGGTGGCTCGCGCCATGAAAAGCACGAACATCGCACCGCAGTTGGACAGAGGCGATCGCGCGGCGCTGATCCGGCGCGTCCGGCCCGAGAATTGGAGCAATCCGCATCCGCGCGACATCTACGACCTCGTCGTGGTGGGCGGAGGTCCGGCTGGAATCGAAGCCGCGCAATACGCAAGACGCCTCAGTCTTACCGTTGCGCTTGTTGAGCGCAACGAGCTTGGCGGTAATTCGCTCAACGTGGGCTCCATTCCGTCCAATACGTTGATCCATTCCGCGCGCCTTTGTGCGCAAATCCGCGATGCTGCCGAATTTGCGATCTCATCGCCTGCGGAGCTAAAGCTGGATTTTGCGACGCTGAAGGCTCGCATGATGCGGGTGCGCGCGCGCATCGCCGAATATCATGCCATCGATCGGCTGCAGCATGACGGTGTGGAGATATTCTTTGGGGAGGCGCAATTCAGCGGTCCTGCCACGCTGGCCATGGGCGCCACCTCGCTCAAATTCAAAAAGGCCATCATTGCAACGGGCGCGCGGCCTCAACCGCCCACCTTTCCGGGGCTCGATACCATTGGTTACAGAACCAGCAACAACATTTTCGATATGCCGGAATTGCCGCAACGGCTGGTGGTAATCGGCGGCGGGCCACTGGGTTGCGAATTGGCGCAAGCCTTCTGCCGCCTGGGCTCGCACGTCACGATCATTCAGAACGATCCCAAATTCCTCCCGCGCGAGGAACGCGACGCAGCGGAGCTTCTCTCGGAATCCATGGCTCGGGACGGCGTGGACATCATGCTGAACACGACGGTTGTCGGCGCGCATGCCGAAAACGGCACCAAATTCGTGGATGGCAAGAATTACGACAAGAAGGTCAGCGTGGCTGCCGACGAAATTTTGCTCAGCATCGGCCGCCTGCCGAATGTCGAGAATCTGGACCTGAAAAATGCCGGCGTGGATTGCGACGATAAAGGCGTGAAGGTCGACGACTTCCTGCGGACCGCAAACCAAAATGTCTATGCCGCCGGCGATGTCTGCATGTCGCACAAATTCACCAATGTCGCATGGGTGTCGGCGCGCATGGCGGTCCGCAACGCTTTCCAGGACAAGGGGATGCGGCACAGCGAAATGATGATTCCGTGGTGCACCTTTTGCGAACCGGAGATCGCGCATGTGGGCATGCAGGTATGGGACGCGCGTGAGAAGTCCATACCGGTCAAGACCTACACGGTGATGATGCAGGACGTCGACCGTGCCATTACCAGCGGGCAGGATGACGGATTCGTCAAAATCCACGTCCAGGACGGCACCGACAGGATTCTGGGTGCGACGATTGTGGCGACCCGTGCCAGCGAACTGATCAACGAAGTATCCGTTATTATGAGCGCGGGCATCGGAATGCGCGCACTTTCGCGTGTCATTCACACCTACCCCGCGCAATCCGAAGCGATTCGCTTGGCCGCGCTGGCCTATGAAAAAGATCATCCGGGAGACGTTTGAAACTCGCGGGCGGCAAACTGGAAGGCCAAACCATGGCGGACGACATTACGGAACGCGGAGCGCCAAAACGGCTGGTGCAGAAAGTTCTCCTTGGCCAGAAGGCGCTGGTCACGGGTGCCAATTCCGGCATCGGTCGCGGCGTGGCCATTGCGCTGGGACAAGCCGGCGCGGACGTTGTGGTGAACTATGTCGAGGGCGACGACACCGCGGACGCGGTCGTTTCCGAAATTGAAAAGGCTGGCGCCAAGGCATTCAAGTGCAAGGCCGACGTTTCAAAAGAAGACGACGTAGCGGCGATGTTCGCTCAGGCCGTCAAGCAATTCGGTACGGTCGATATCCTCGTTGCCAATGCAGGGCTTCAGCGCGACTCCGCGTTCAAAGATATAACGCTCGACCAGTGGAACACGGTGATCAGCGTCAATCTGACGGGACAATTCCTTTGCGCCCGCGCGGCCGTTCGGGAATTTCTGCGCCGCGGCCCGGTTCCATCTGTGTCCAGCGCGACCGGAAAGATCATTCACATGAGCTCGGTGCATCAGGAAATTCCATGGGCCGGTCATGCCAACTACGCAACCTCCAAGGGCGGCATTAAAATGCTCATGGAGAGCCTGGCGCAGGAAGTTGCGCCGCATGGCATCCGTGTGAACGGCATCGCGCCTGGTGCCATCCGCACGCCGATCAACACGGCGGCGTGGAAGACAAAGCAGGCCTATGACTCGCTGATGACGTTGGTGCCGTATGGCCGCATTGGCGAACCCGAAGACATTGCACACGCAGCGGTGTGGCTCGCCTCGGATGATTCCGACTATGTCGTCGGCACGACCTTGTTCGTCGATGGCGGCATGATGCTGTTTCCCGGCTTCTCCACAAACGGCTGAGACGATGCCGGACAATCATTACGACATGATCGTGATCGGCAGCGGGCCAGGCGGCGCGTCGCTGGCCCATCGTCTCGCACCGACGGGAAAGCGGATATTGCTGATCGAACGTGGCGACTATCTGCCGCGTTCTCCAGCGAACTGGGACTCGCAAACGGTGTTCGTGGACGGCGTCTATCAAGCGAAGGAAACATGGTACGGCAGGAACGGCGAGAGCTTTCATCCTGGCCTGCATTATTATGTCGGCGGAAACTCAAAGGTCTATGGCGCGGCTCTGTTTCGCCTGCGCGAGCGGGATTTCGACGAGGTGCGCCACGCAGACGGCGTGTCGCCAGCATGGCCGCTGAAATACGAGGCATTCGAACCCTATTACGCGAAAGCGGAGCGACTGTTTCACGTCCACGGCCAGCGTGGTGAAGATCCCAATGAGCCGCCTCCCAGCGGGCCGTTCCCCTATCCGCCAGTCTCGCATGAGCCGCGCATTCAGGCGCTGAACGACAGCCTGAAGCAGAGCGGGTTACATCCATTCCATTTGCCGCTCGGCATCCTTTTGGATGAGAAAGACGGAAAGGCGACACCGACCAGCATCTGTATCCGTTGCGATGCGTTTGATGGTTTTCCCTGTCTGCTGAACGGCAAAGCGGATGCGCAGGTGATGTGTGTCGATCCGGCGCTGAAGATAAATCCCAATCTCACGCTGTTGACCGGCGCATATGTGTCCAAATTGGAAACCGACCCGACAGGGCGCAAGATAACATCGGTTCATGTCACGCGAGCCGGTCAACAAGAACTCTATGCCGCCGATATTGTGGTTGTGGCTTGTGGCGCGCTCTCGTCCGCGCTGCTTCTGCTGAGATCAGCCAACGAAAAACATCCGGATGGTTTGGCGAATGGATCGGGGCAGGTCGGTCGCAACTACATGCGGCACAATCAATCCATCCTGATGGCGCTGATGCGCGAGCCGAACGAGACGGTGTTCCAGAAAACGTTGGCGGTCAGCGACTACTATTTCGGCGCCGAAGACTGGAACTTTCCGCTTGGCCTGATCCAGATGTGTGCGACATCACATGGTGCGCAGATTCGCGGTGAAGCGCTGCCCGAATGGCTGGAATGGCTACCGAAAATGCCGTTCGAAGAGATGGCGCGCCACTCAATGGACTTCTGGCTTTCCAGCGAGGACTTGCCGCGCGCCGGGAACCGTATTTTCTACGACAGTGATCGTGTCGTGCTCGACGTGACCGAAGGCAATATGGAGGCCCATCATCGTCTGAAAAAGAAACTTGAGAAGATTCTGGGCGACGCCGGCGCACATCCTGTTCTGCTGGAGCGCAGCCTTTATCTCGGCAAGGACATTCCCATCGGCGGCACGGCGCATCAGGCCGGCACAGCGCGGTTCGGAACCGATGCGGCAACCTCGGTCCTCGATCTGGACTGCAAGGCGCACGAGCTCGATAATCTCTATATCGCCGATGCGAGTTTCTTTCCTTCTATCGGCGCGGTAAACCCGACTTTGACTATCATCGCGAACGCATTGCGTGTCGCGGACGGGATTGCGACGAAGCATGGCTGGTAGCACCCAACACGATCCGCGTAAGCGCGTTGTTATTATCGGCGCGGGTTTTGCCGGCATCGAAGTGGCACGTGGCCTGGGCCAGTCGCAGGCCGACGTCACGTTGATCGATCGCGAGAATTATCATCTGTTTCAGCCGCTGCTTTATCAGGTTGCGACAGCCGCTCTATCGCCAGCCGACATCGCCGAGCCAGTCCGGCGCATGTTGCGGCGTTACGCGAACATCACCGTCGTGATGGGTGAAGTGACGAAAATTTCCGGGGCAGAGAACCACATAACTTTGGCCGATGGCACCTTGGTGCCTTACGACATCCTCGTCATCGCCAGCGGTGCGACGCATGCCTATTTCGGCCATGATGCATGGGAAAAGTTTGCGCCGGGTCTGAAAACGATCGACGACGCGCGGGATATCCGCTCCCGACTTTTGTTGTCGTTCGAACGCGCAGACAGGACTTCCGATCCGGCGAAAAAAAAGCGGCTAATGACCTTCGTGGTCGTTGGCGGCGGACCCAGCGGCGTTGAACTGGCGGGCGCGATAGCCGAATTGGCGCGGCATACGCTGGCGAAGGATTTTCGCCATATCGATCCAACATCGGCCACCGTCGTATTGCTGGAAGCCGGACCAGGTCTTCTATCGGCCTTCCCAAAAGAACTTGCGCGTTACACGAAGCGTAAATTGACTCAGCTGGGCGTGACGGTTCGCGAAAACTGCGCGGTCTCGAATATCACCGAGAAATTTGTCGAGGCGGGTGGCGAGAAAATTCCGACCGCGTTGGCGATCTGGGCCGCCGGCGTGAAAGCCTCGCCACTGGGAAAAATGCTCGGCGCTGCCACGGACAAATCTGGGCGTATCGAGGCCAATCGCGATCTTTCGGTTCCCGGATACGAAAATGTCTACGCGCTCGGTGATATTGCACAGGTGAAAGCGCAAGACGGAAAGCCGCTTCCGGGTCTCGCGCAAGTCGCAAAACAGCAGGGCCAATATCTGGGAAAGGCATTGGCACGGAGAATAGCGACCGGTACGCCGTCGCCTGTTTTCAAATTCCATGACCGGGGCAATGTTGCCGTCATTGGGCGACACGCCGCAGTGGCCGATTTTTCCTGGGCGCGATTGACGGGCACGCCCGCATGGCTGCTATGGGCTTTGGTTCATATCTATCTGTTGGCCGGCCTGCAGCACCGATTGCTCGTTTCCGTTCAATGGCTGTGGCGTTACATAACTTATGATAGCGGTGCGCGCCTGATTGTGCATCCTATGGACCCCGGCGACGGAGACGAGCGATGCTAAGCGCCCTTGTCGCCTTCGGTGTGCGTTGCCTTCTGGTGGGGTTGTTCCTGCCGTTCAGCGCCCTCGACAAGATTCTCAATTTCAAACAAGCGACTGTCCAGGCATCGCAGGCGGTTTCGAACCGTCTGCTGGCGACGGCGCTGATCGGTTGCGGGTTGGGCGTCGAAATCATCATGTCGGCGGCGATCCTGGCTGGATTTGTTGACCGCTTGGCTGCGTTCATCCTCGCCGGCTACTGCATTGTTACCGCGTTGCTGTGGAAACAATTTTGGAAAGAACCGGACTTTCGGCTGAAAGGGTCGAGTGCTGGTCGTGAGGTGTTCTGGGATTTTATGAAAAACGTCGCACTGGCCGGCGGCTTTCTATTGCTGGCTTTCGGATCCGACGCCGTCGGTGTGGTCCGTTTCATTCACCATCCGCTGCAGTCGTCTCATCCTTATGCGGTGCCGGAGGCGAGCAATGACCGATAGTCCGATCATTTCGGTGATAGAGCGGCTTGAGTAGCATTTGGAGTACCTCACCAGTTCCTCGTCGTTCCATCGAACGGAGGCGCGATGCATTTCCGCATGGCTCGGACTCTTCCGTCGCCAAGATCGGCGTGCTGATCGGTTCGGTCCTTGCCGCTGCCATTGGGGGCCGCGATCATCGCGCCCGGATCGGTTCCGCGCGAGGAAACGCCGGCTTGAAACTGTGCCAAAACGAAACGGCATGGCGGCGTTGCAGTAGCATTTTCTAAAGTCTTAACGGTTAGATTTCGTGCCATGCGAATGGCGCGCATCTCTTCTTTCACGCGGTTTCTGGCGGCTGCCGGCGCGATGGCGCTTGTTCTTTTTGCCGCGGCTGCGCCGGCCTCTGCGCAGCAAGACGGAACACAGCTCAATGCCACGCCGGTGTCCTACGCGCCGAACGATATTCAGGACACTTACAAACTCGGCACCGGCGACAAGCTGCGAGTCATTGTCTATGGCGAAGACGATCTGGGCGGTGCGTTTGCAGTCGACAGCAACGGCATGGTCAGTCTGCCGCTCATCGGGCCTGTGAAGGTGGCGGGACTTTCGGCGCGCGAAGCCGAGCGCGCCATCACGATCCAGTTCGCCGACGGTTATCTCAAGGCGCCGCGTGTGAATGTGGAAGTGACCGAGTATCGGCCTTTCTACGTTCTGGGCGAAGTGAACCGGCCCGGCCAATATCCCTACGTCAACGGCATGAACGTGTTGAATGCGGTGGCGGATGCGGGCGGCTTTACGCAGAAAGCAATTCAGGGCGGCTTTTATCTGCGCCGCAATGGCGAGCCGCAGGAGACTTATGTAGACGCCGATGCGGGCGCCAAAATCTATCCGGGCGATGTGATAAGAATCGACTCCAGCGTGTTCTGGGACGCGCTATCCGTATTGGGGCCGCTGGCGGGTTTCGCTGCGATCGGCGCGGCGTTCCACAACTAGAGCGAATTCCCTGAAACACGAGTCGGAAGGGATTCCGCAGGTTTGCGAAGTGTGATTCGATTCTTTCTGTATTGGCGGGAGATTCGGATGGGCAGAGCCTACAGCATGGATT
>DATCFN010000206.1:0-5984 GCA_036509475.1 Rhizomicrobium sp.
TGTGCCGCATCGCGCTGGTGGAGAAGATCGACGCGGGCCCGAAAGGCGCAACGCTCTCCTTCCGCGGCGGGCAATTCCCCAATCCGGTTGGCCTTGTGCGCCTTATCAGCGAGCACCAGTCCACCATGCGCGTGCGCCCGGACCAGAAAGTCGTCATCGCCCGCGACTGGACGACGGCGGAGCAACGCCTGAAGGGTGCGCAGGCGCTTCTCGGTCAACTCGCAAAGATTGCCCAAGCTGCCTAGTAGGATAGCGCGGGCGCGTTGTATACATTCTTAGTGGTGGAGCGGTTTTTTACCCGCCCAACTCTGGCAATCCATCAGGCTTCTCGGATGACCCGTATCCTCGCCATCCATGCCCATCCCGACGACATCGAAACGTTATGCGCCGGCACATTGGCTCTGCTGACGGGGAAGGGGCACCACGTCACGCTTGCCACGATGACGGCAGGCGATTGCGGATCGATGGTAACAGACGCCGATGAGACAGCGCGCATCCGTATCGCCGAGGCGACGCGGTCGGCGGCTGTGATCGGCGCAGACTATATTTGCGTTGGCATTCCCGATCTGTGCGTGTTCAACGATGACCCCACGCGCCGCATCGTAACAGAAATTCTGCGCAGCGAGGCGCCGGATCTCGTCATCACTGCGTCGCCCGCCGACTATCATCCCGACCACGAAGCGACGAGCATCCTGGTGCGCGACGCCTGTTTCGCTGCGCCGGTACCGAACTACGAACCGGGTGGTGCGAAACCTCTGGCGGCGATTCCGCACCTCTATTTCTGCGATCCCATCGAAGGGCGCGACCGCAGCGGCGTGAAGATCGTTCCAGATTTCGCGGTGAATATCGAAACCACCTTCGCGAAGAAGCGCGTGATGCTGGAATGTCATGCCAGCCAGATAGGTTGGGTGGAGAAGCAGCACGGCGTCGCCGACTACGCCGGCGCGATGCTGGAATGGACAAAAACGCGCGGCCGCGGTTTCGGCGTTACCTATGCCGAAGGTTTTCGCCAATACACCGGCACACCCTATCCGCGCACAGAGCTGCTGCAGGAACTAGCGGGCGAGGCGTTGCTGTCGCCGCTAACAAAGTAGTTGTCATCGCGGAAGGCATCGCCGCGTTGACGTTGGGCGCATGGCCCGCTACTTCGCACCCGTGTCGCGCTCATGCAGGCCGAGCAGATTGCCATCGGGATCTTTGATGTAGGCATTGTAACCGACACCGGGGATCGCAGTTTTCGGCACCGCCACGGTGGCGCCGGCTTTTACTGCGCGAGCGACATAGGCATCCACCGAATCCACGCCGACCGAGCAGACGAAGGCGTTGACCGGGCTGGTGGCGGCAGGCGATGCGCCGCGCCGGGCGACAAGGCCGCCATTGATGCCCGCGCCTTCTCCGGTATCGATCAGCCAATATTCCATCGGGCCGAATTTCGAGAAGGTCCAGCCGAACAGGTCGCCATAGAATGTCAGCGCCTTCTTGGGATCGTTGGCGTGGATTTCAAAATGCACGGGACGAGACATGATAGCTCCTTCAGGCGCTCGCCGCTTCCAGCGCCATGATGTTGGCGGAACCCGCCTGGATGCGTTCGAACAGCATCGGGCATTCGGGGATCAGGCGTTCCATCCAGTATTTCGCAGAGACCAGCTTGTCTTGATAGAACTGCGCGTTGGCTGGTTTCGTCGTGAGCTTGTCGTTCGCGAGTTTCGCCATGCGTGCCCACATCCAGCCGACCGACACGATGCCCATGATGCGCAAGTAATCCACCGCGCCGGCCCCGGCATCGTTCGGGTTCTGCAAGCCATGCTGCGCGAACCAGAAGGTCGCCTGTTGCAATATATCGAGGCCGCGTTTCACCGGCTTCACATAGGCGTCGAGCGAAGCGTCTTTTTCGTTCTCACTCAGCCAGCCGTTCACGGCGGCGAGATAGGCCATCGGCGCCGCGCCGCCCTTGCGGCCCAGCTTGCGGCCGACGAGGTCCATCGCCTGTACGCCGTTCGCGCCTTCATAGGTTTGGTTGATGCGCGCATCGCGCACGAACTGCTCCACGCCATTGTCGCGGATGTAGCCGTGGCCGCCATAGCACTGCATCGCCATGTTGGCGCATTCGAAACCCATGTCGGTGAAGAACGCCTTGATTACCGGCGTCAGCAGATCGCCGACCAGCGCGGCGCTGTCTTTTTCCGGCCGCGTCGAATCCGCGATGGCATGCTGCAACGTCGTCCACAGCGCCAGCGCACGCGCGCCTTCCACAAAGGAACGGCAATGCAGCAGCATGCGGCGCACATCGGGATGCACGATTTCCAGATCGGCGGATTGCGACGGGTCTTTCGCGCCGGTCAGCGCGCGGCCGACGCGGCGCTCATGCGTGTAAGCCCAACCGTTCTGATAGGCGACCTCGGCGACGGAGATCCCCTGCACGCCCACGCCCATGCGCGCATTGTTCATCATGCCGAACATGCCCGCCATACCGGCAGAGGAGTGACGCTTCTCGCCCGGCTTGGGCGGTGTCGGCTTCGGCCCCAACCGCCACGCTTTGGCCTCGTCGAAATTGAGAATGCAGGTGGCCGAGCCCTTGATGCCCATCTTCTTCTCGATACCGCCGGTATTCACGCCGTTGCGCGCGCCCATCATACCGGTTTCATCGACAAGAAATTTCGGCACCATGAAGAAGTTCACCGTCGAAAGATCGTCTTCGACCTTGCCGTTTTCGTCGGGAATTTTCGCGATCACCATATGGATGATGTTGTCGGTCAGATCCTGATCACCGCCGGAGATGAAGATCTTCGTGCCGGTGATCTTGTAAGTGCCGTCCGGCTGTTCGACCGCTTTGGTCTTCATCAGGCGCAAATCCGTGCCGCATCCCGGCTCGGTCAGGCACATCGTCCCCGCCCATTCGCCCGACACCATCTTCGGCGCGATGTTCATTTTCATCCAGTCCTGCCCGGTGGCGATCAGCGCGCCGTATGCTGCGCCGGTCAGGCCCGGATACATCGCGAAAGCCTGATTGGCGGATTGCATCATCTCGCCGACCGCGAGTGTCACCATCATCGGCATGTCCGCGCCGCCGAACTTGGACGGCGCCGATAGCGCGCCCCAACCGGCCTCGCTGAAAGATTTGTAGGCTTGCTTGTAGCCCGCCGGCGTGCGCACCACGCCATTTTCGTAATGGCAGCCTTCCTCATCGCCCGACTGGTTGATCGGCTGAAGAACTTCCTCCGCGAACTTGCCCGCATTGGTCAGGATGTCTTCGAGCAAGTCCGGCGTCAGCTCGCCGAATTGCGGCAGGTCGCGCTGCTTATCCAGCTCCAAGAGCTCGTTCATCACGAACAGCAGGTCTTCGGTGGGCGCGCGATAGATAGGCATGATGAGGCTCCGGGGATAATTTGCGCGGATATTAGGGGAGGTGGCGGGAGGCGGAAAGGTGGTGCTGAACGATGTTGCCGCTATTCCGCCGCATGAAGGTTAGGAATATGAGCGAGTTCGCTCGCAATCGCCTTTTCGGTCGCGGAAAGATCGTAGGCTTGCTGCATGCGAAGCCAAATTTCCGGGCCGCCGCCCACCAGTTTGCCGATTCGCAATGCCAGATTGGGCGTTATCGGCCGCTTCTCATTCAACACATCGTAAAGTGTCGGCCGCGATACACCCAGAAGGTCCGCGATTTCCGTCTTGGATTTGCGCAACGCCGGGAGCACGTCCTCGCGAAGAACTTCACCGGGATGCGTCGGCGCCAAGCCTTTCAGCAGCATGTTTTTTGTCATCAGTGGTAATCCTCCAGGCCAACATCGATGGCGTCCTCGCCCGACCAACCGAATGTGATGCGATAATTCTCGCTCGCCCAAACCGCAAATCTGCCTTTCTCTTCGCCCTTCAAGGCGTGAAAGCGAAATCCGGCAATATCCATTTTGGCAGGCGCCACTGCCGTATCCAGCAACAGCAGAATACGGCGGATGCGGTCGGCTTTCCGCACCGGCAGCTTCGAGACGTCGCCGGTCGCAGCAAATCGTTTGAGGCTTTTGCTTCGGAAGGAACGTATCACTGCGCCATCGTAACGCGGTGCTTTACAATATGTCAAGTATTAAATTACGGACGCGTATCCGCCATCACCCGGACGTGCGAACGGTACGTCCAGGGGATGAAAGCAGTCGCAGAGGAAACTCAGATCATGCTGTGCAGCGTCACCGCCACCGCCTTTTGCGTGTCGCCGCGGCGAACCGTGAAGTTCACGACCGTGCCATCCTTTTCGTTGCGCAGCTTTTCGCGCAGGCCGGGCAGGTCCATGCCGCCGGCCATCTTGCCGTCGATACCGACGATAACGTCGTCCTTCTGAAGTCCCGCCGCTTCCGCCGGGCCGCCCTTCGTGACGTCGATGACCTTGAAGCCTTCCGGCACGGCGTTGATCCACATACCGGACTTGTCGAACGTGTCGAGATCGGCGACGTGGCCCTTCACCGGCTTCAGATACATGATGCTGTGGTCGTAATCGATCGTCACCGCGAAGCGCTTCAGCACGCCGCCGCCGACATTGCTGGGGAACGCAGCGACCGAGCCCGCGCCGCCTTTGTCGGTGCTGACCATGGTCAGCGGATGATCGATCGTCACGTCGCCCAGTTTCAGAACGCCGCCGCGAAAGACCGTGCTGTGCGTCGGGCCGCCGACGCCCCAGCCGGTTTGCGCGTCGACCGTCTTCGTGCCGGCTGGCGGAAGACCATTCTTCTGCGCGTACACTTTGTTTAGTAGCAGCGCCATGCGCGAGCCGGTGTCGATGCCGAAGCGGCCAGGAATGCCGTTATAGCTGCCGAGAATTTCCGGAAACTGATTGTAAAGCCGCATCGGCACCGCCGTCCCCGCCGTCTTGGGATCGAAATATTTCTTGTCGATGAAGGTGATCGTATGGTTGCCGTAATCGAAGCGCGTGATGAAGCGCGCGAAGAATTCGTATCCCACCATGCCTTTTTCGTCTGCGCCCTCAGTGCCCGGCGGATCGAATTCCAACGCCGTGATAGGCTGATTGGTGATCGTGGCCTTGCCGACCGTAATCGACTTGACCGTGGCGACGCCGCTGGTCACGAGATTATCGCCCCCACCGCCGCCCGTCACATTGCCTTTCGTGCCGACGCCCAGTTCTTTCGCCGTCTGCGGCGTCAGGATGCTGTGGCCGCCGGTGTCGAAGATAAACGTCATCGGCTTGGAGCCGTTCACGCTGACATCGGCATAAATGTGATTGTTGAGCAGCTTGAACGGCACGGTGGTTTCATGCGCGCCGCCCGCGATGGAGAAGTCGTGCAAATCTTCCGCCGGCTTCTGATAGGCGCTGATCGGCAATGCGCCGGAGAACTTGGCACCCGTCAACGTGAAGGTCTGCAGATTGTGGCTGCCGTCATCGACGACCTGCTTGCGCGCAATCATCGCGCCGTCGACCGGGGTATAGTCCGAAAAGCTTGTGGTGATGGTTTGGGTGCTCTGCGCCTCGATGGTGCGATACAGCAGATGCGTCTTCGGATCGAACCATGTTTCGAGCGCGGTGCCATCCTTGGGCGTGATGGTCAGCACATCGTAAGTGTTGCCACCGTCGGTTTTCTGTCCGCTGTCCACAATCGCCGCACCGCCGCGATCCGCACGCCACCACAGGTTCTGGTCTTGATAGGCTTCGGTGATCGCCAGCGGAATGACGTCGCCGCCGGCCTGATCGGTGACGGTGCCGGACGTATCTTTCTGCCACGCCTTCGTGCCGTCATAGCCTGCCGCGCCGGTACCGGGCGGAATATCGTTGCTGTCCACATAGGCGCCGCGCTTCAGGTCTTCGAGCGATGCGGTCGTGCCAGTGAGCCCTTGGCCCGAATAGGCGTAATCCACTTTCAGCGTCGACTTGCCGTCCCATGTGCCCATCGCAGCCTTGTTGGCATCGAGAATGTCGGCGGGGGAGGAAGCGAAAGCCGGGGTTGCGATGCAGGATGCGAGGAGCAGCAATGTGAGAGCTTTGG
>DATCFN010000207.1:0-6852 GCA_036509475.1 Rhizomicrobium sp.
TTCCGCAGCTCCGTCTGCTTCTCCGTGCTGGACGGCGAATGGCCCGCGGTGAAGGCGAAGCTGGAGGCGCGGCTGGCTGCTTTCGCGGATTGAACTGGCAATGGGCGTCGCGCGTTAAGCCCTGTAAAGCGCAAGGAATTCGGGGCTTTTCTTTCGGGCCTCGAAACCCCATCTTTGGGACCGCAAGAGGAACAGCATCATGGCTTTGATTGACCCTACCGGGCGTCCCGTCACGTCCGCACCCAAAACAGAAAGCACCTCCGCGCCTAGCCCCTATATAAAGGACAGCGGCGTCGAGACATTCGCTGCTGATGTGATTGAGGCGTCGCGCGAAGTTCCCGTCATTGTCGATTTCTGGGCGCCCTGGTGCGGTCCCTGCAAGCAGCTTGGCCCGGCCATTGAAAAGGTGGTGAACGAGGCGAAGGGCGCGGTGAAACTCGTCAAGGTGAATATCGACGAGAACCAGGAGATCGCGCGCCAGCTTCGCATCCAATCCATTCCCACCGTTTATGCGTTCAAGGACGGCCAGCCGGTGGATGGTTTCATGGGCGCGGTGCCGGAATCGCAAATTCGCCAGTTTGTGCAGCAGTTGACGAACGGCCATGGCGGCCACGATCATGCCGCGGAAGTTCTCGCGGCGGCGGACGAAGCCTTCGCGGCGGATGACATGGCGACGGCGGCGCAGGCCTATGGTCACGTGCTGCAGGACGAGCCGGGACATCCCAAAGCCGTGGCGGGTCTGGCGCGCTGCTATCTGCAAAGCGGTGACGTGGAGCGCGCGCGCTCGACGCTTCAACTGGTACGCCCGGACGGTGCGAATGACGAAGCGATCCGTGCCGTCGATGCGGAATTAAAGCTGCGCGAAGCGGCGAGCGCCTCCCCCGTTGCCGATACGTCGGCGCAGCGCGCGAAAGTGGATTCGAATCCGGCCGATCATCAGGCGCGCTATGACTATGCGCTGGCTCTCGATGCCGCCGGTGATCGCGACGGCGCGATTACCCAACTTCTTGAAATCGTTAAACGGGACCGCAAGTGGAACGAAGACGTGGCGCGTCAGCATCTGGTGACGTTGTTCGAAGCGATGGGCCCCACCGATCCGCGCACGATCGACGCGCGGCGCAAGTTGTCTTCTATTCTGTTTTCGTGAGGTTTTTGTTTGCATAGTTACAACAGTATCGAGGATCTGCCTGGAACACTGGCGCTGGTTCCGCTCAGCGGGATACTGCTTCTGCCGCGCGGTCAACTGCCGTTGAACGTGTTCGAGCCGCGTTATCTGGCGCTCGTCGACGCGGCCATGTCGGGCACGCGCATGATCGGCATGATTCAACCTGCCGAGGCCGAGGAGAAGACGCTGACGCCGAAACTTTCCGCGGTCGGCTGCGCCGGGCGCATCACCTCCTATCGCGAGACGGACGATGGACGCTATCTCATCACGCTGAACGGCATCTGCCGTTTCCGCGTGACGCAGGAATTGGCGACGACGATGCCCTATCGCCAAGCGGCAACGAACTATGCGCCGTTTGCGTGTGATCTTGTTCAGAACGATGAAAGCGATTTTCCCCGCGACCGGGTTATCGCGGCGCTGAAGGATTATCTTTCCAAGCGGGACTTGAAAGCGGATTGGCGTTCGGTGATGAACGCGCCGCCGGAAACGCTGATCAATGCTCTGGCGATGTTGTGTCCGTTTGAACCGGCGGAAAAACAGGCGCTCCTCGAAGCGGAAAGCTGGCAGGAACGCGTGGCGACCCTGGTAGCGTTGCTCGAAATGGCCGGTGCGGCGCCCATCGGCCCCAACACCATCAATTGATGAGCGAGCCCGACCCCAAACTTCTGTCTCTCCTCGTCTGTCCGGTGACGCGGATGAACCTGGTCTACGATCACGCGCGCCAGGAATTGATCAGCAAGTCCGCGGGCCTCGCCTATCCCATCCGTGGTGGCGTGCCCATCATGCTGGAAAACGAAGCGCGCGAATTGACGGAAGAAGAACGCGCATGACCACGCGCCCATGGCCGGTCGAACTGAAAATCGATCCCGCCAAAACCACCTTGACGGTCGTATTCGACAATGGCGATCGCTTCGCGCTGGCGGCCGAATATCTGCGCATCGAAAGCCCCAGTGCCGAAGTGCAGGGCCATGCCGCGACGCAGAAGCAGACCGTCGGTGGCAAAAAACATGTGAAGATCGAAGAGATGGAGCCCGTCGGCAACTACGCGGTGCGTATCCGCTTCGACGACGGCCACGACACTGGCCTTTATTCCTGGGACTGGCTGCACGAACTGGGCCGTGATCACGGCAAGAAATGGGCGGCATATTTGACATCGCTGCAAGCCAAAGGGCTGGAGCGTTAGCCAGTACGGGTTGTCGTTTCAGGCCGCATCGGCAGGCGCAAGGATGTGATAGAAATCGCTGCATGAAAATCGAAGATCCCGGTCCGAAGTCCATCCACAGTGCCGATGCACGCTCGATCGTTCATCGCAAACAGGTTGCCGTGGTGAAGGGCCAGGACGGTGGCCGCTGGACGGATATTTATCATCTGACATTGCGCGCGCCTTGGTGGCTGTTCTTTCTTGGGCTCGCCGGATTATTTGTCGGGATTAATGCGCTCTTTGCGCTGCTCTACTTCGCCGATCCGGGCGGGCTCACGAATGTGGGAGCCGGAGATTTCTGGGACGCCTTTGTCTTCAGCGTCCAGACATTCGGCGTGCAGACCATCGGCTCGCTCAGTCAAAGTCCGATCGAGCCGCGCACGACCTATATAGATATTATCGTCCTGCTCGAAGCTTTCACCGGCATTCTATATCTGGGCACCGTGACCGCCGTTCTGTTCGCGCGGTTTTCGCGGCCGTCTGCGCGCGTTGTGTTCTCGAAAGTCGCCATCGTGGGACCTTTTGATGGCGTGCCCACCCTGCAGTTTCGCGCCGCCAACCAGCGTGGCAATCAGGTTCTTGATGCGTCGGTGCGTGTGACCGTCGCGCGGCAGTACCGCTCCCTCGAAGGCGTGGTCATGCGTCGTTTCGAGGAGCTGAAACTGGTGCGCGAACGCACCTCGCTGTTCGCGCTGTCCTGGACGATCATGCACCGTATCGACGAGGCCAGTCCGCTCTACAGCGCCGACAGCACAATGCTTTACGACGACCAGACGGAGATTGTCGTTCTCCTCAGCGGCACTGACGAGACGCTAGCCGACGTGATCTATGCCCGCCACGCCTACGGGCCGGACGATATTGTCTGGGGCCATCGGTTTGTGGACGTATTGTCGATGACGCCGAGCGGCCAACGCGTCGTCGACCTCACCAAATTCCACGACACCGAGCCGGTAGTTTTCACCAGCGACGCTTGAGCGCCCGCGCCCCTGCCGCTAGGGTTGCCGGACCATGGAAAAATTCACCACACTCACCGCAGTTGCCGCGCCGCTGCCGATGATCAATGTCGATACCGACATGATCATTCCCAAGCAGTTTCTGAAGACGATCAAGCGTACCGGGCTGGGCAGCGCGCTGTTTCACGAGATGCGCACCAATCCGGACGGCAGCGAAAATCCCGATTTCGTGCTGAACAAGCCCGCCTACAAGAACGCTAAGATTCTGGTCGCGGGCGCCAATTTCGGCTGCGGCTCGTCGCGCGAACACGCGCCCTGGGCGCTGCTGGATTTCGGCTTCCGTGTGGTTTGCGCGCCGAGCTTCGCCGATATTTTCTACAACAACTGTTTCAAGAACGGCATTCTGCCCATTGCGCTGCCGCAAGACATTATCGACAAGCTGCTGGACGATGCGGAGCGCGGCGCCAATGCCGTCATCACCATCGACCTGGAGAAGCAGGAAATTCGCGGGCCGGATGGCGGTACGGTGACGTTCGATGTCGACCCGTTCCGTAAACAATGCCTGATGAACGGTTGGGACGATATCGGCCTGACTTTGCGCAACGAAAACAAGATTTCCGGCTACGAGGCGAAGCGCGAAACCGCCCAGCCTTGGCTTTAAGAGGGCGCACATGACCGAAGCCGTTTTGCGCGAGGTGAAAGACGGGCTGTGCACGCTCACGCTCAATCGCCCGGACAAGCTCAATGCGCTGAATTTTGAGACGTTCAAGGCGCTATCCGCGAGCGTCGATCATATTGGCGCGAACCGGGACAAGATCGGCTGCGTGTTGCTGCGCGGTGAAGGCCGCAGTTTCTGTGCAGGCAATGATCTAGGCGATCTGGGTGGTGTGTTCGACGGCGCAGACGGCTCGCGTTTCCGCAGCGAGACGGTCGAGCGCCTCGCATCGCTCCCGATGCCTGTGGTGGCGGAAGTTAAAGGCCATTGCCTTACGGGCGGTCTTGAACTGGCGCTGGCGGCGGACATCATCATCGTCGGCGAGAGCGCACGCTTCGGCGACACGCACGGCAAATGGGATCTGGTGCCGGTATGGGGCCTCAGCCAGCGGCTACCGCGCCGCATCGGACGCGCCAAGGCGCTGGAAATGTCGTTCAGCGCTCGCAACTATTCCGGCCGCGACGCAGCGGCAATGGGCCTTGCGAACATCTGCGTGCCGGACGCCGAACTGGAGGCGACCGTCGCCACTTTCGTGAAGGACGTGCTGGCGAATTCGTGGCGCAGCAGCCGCGCGATCAAGAAGTTGATCGACGATACGGAAGGCATGAGCCTGAAGGCCGGCCTCGCGCACGAAATCCACCGCAGCGAAGGCCGCGGCCCCGAAACCGCGGATCGTCTCGCCAAAATGCGGAAGTGAAATGACCTACAATATATTGCTGACTCCCGGCGACGGCATCGGACCGGAAGTGATCGAGCAAACGCAGCGCGTGCTCGGCTGGTTCTCGAAGAACCGCAACTTCGCATTCCAAACCGAAAGCGCGGCGATCGGCGGTATCGCGTTTGAAACACTTGGCACGCCGGAGCCGGACGAGACGGTTGCGAAAGCGAAAGCGGCGGACGCGGTTCTGTTCGGTGCGGTCGGCGGACCGAAGTGGGACAAGCTTCCCTTTGCGCAGAAACCGGAGCGCGGGCTGTTGCGCCTGCGCAAAGACCTGGAACTGTTCGCCAATCTGCGGCCCGCGCTGTGTTTCGATGCGCTGAAAGATGCGTCGTCGCTGAAGCCGGAAATCGTGTCCGGCCTCGACATTCTGATCGTGCGCGAACTGACCGGCGGCGTTTATTTCGGTGAGCCAAAGGAAACGACGACTTTGCCGGACGGCCAGAAGCGCGCCGTCGATACGCAGGTCTATACAACGCATGAGATCGAGCGCATCGCGCGCGTGGCGTTCGAGTTGGCTCGGCTGCGGTCAAAACGCGTGGCGTCGGCGGAGAAGTCCAACGTGATGGTGACGGGCGTGTTGTGGCGCGAAGTCGTGACCGACGTTCACCGCCGCGAATTTGCCGATATCGAACTGTCCCATGTCCTTGCCGACAACTGCGCGATGCAGCTTGTGCGCAATCCCAAGCAATACGATGTCATCGTCACCGACAATCTGTTCGGGGATGTGCTGTCGGACGAAGCGGCACAACTTACCGGCTCCATCGGCATGCTACCGAGCGCGTCGTTGGGCGCGAAACAGGCGAACGGCAAGCAGGCCGCGCTCTACGAGCCGATCCATGGCAGCGCGCCCGACATCGCCGGGCAAGGTCTGGCCAATCCCATCGCCTGCATCCTGTCGTTCGCGATGTGCCTGCGCTATTCGTTCGGCCGCATCGAAGACGCGCAGCTTGTCGAACGCGCCATCGACCGCGTCCTTGCCGACGGCTACCGCACCGCCGACATCATGCAGCCCGGCATGACCAAGCTCGGGACGACAGCGATGGCGGGCCAGGTATTGAAGGCGCTGGGCACTCTTCACGCGCAGCAGAATTAGGGTTCGATCACCACTTTGCCGATGACTTTTCGGGTCGTCAGCATGTGCATCGCCTCCAGCGCCTGAAACAACGAAAAACGTGCGTGGATGTGCGGGCGAATCTTCTTCTCCGCCAGCAGCGCGTCGATGGCTTCAATGTTCTCGCGGCCTTTCTCGGGGAATTTGCGGCCATATTCGCCGGCGCGGACGCCGACTACGGAGAACCCTTTGATCAGCGGCATGTTCACGCTGATGCTCGGGATGCGGCCAGATGTGAAACCCACGATCAGGATGCGCCCGTTGAAGGCGATGCAGCGCACGCTCTCGTCGAACACATCGCCGCCGACGGGGTCATAGATCACGTCCGCGCCGCGCCCGCCGGTCAGTTCTTTCACCGCATCGCGAAAGCCGGATGAGGGCAGTACATGATCGGCACCATAGTCTTTCAGGAAGGTGCGTTTCTCGTCGGATGACGCGGTCGCGATCACGGTCGCGCCCAATACTTTGCCCAGATCGACCGCCGCCAATCCCACGCCGCCGGCCGCGCCATGCACCAGCAACGTCTCGCCCTTCGCCAATTCGCCGCGCCGCACCAGTGAGACATAGGCGGTGAGATAGGCCGTCGTGAAACTGGCCGCCGTCGCGTAGTCCACGCCGTCCGGAATGGGACGCACCGACGCGGCGTTCACGATGTTCTCCTCCGCAAAGGCACCGGAGAAGCCGCCGCCGACCACGCGGCCGCCTTTTTTGAATTGCGTCACCGCCGAACCGGTCTCGACAATATCGCCCGCGAATTCCCCACCGACGACAAAAGGCAGTTCCGGCCTGTGCTGATATTTCCCCTGCACCATCAGGATATCGGGAAAGTTCACGCTGGCGGCGCGCACGCGCACGCGCACCTGATCCGGGCCGACCGGCGACAGGGTTACGTCCTCAATTTTCAATGTGTCGATGTCTTCCGCATTGGCGCGGCAGTAAAGCGCCTTCATGCGACAGGCTTTGCCACATGCGGCAGGGTCGGAATC
>DATCFN010000208.1:0-6778 GCA_036509475.1 Rhizomicrobium sp.
CCGGCGTCGGCAGCTTTCTGACCATCGCCGCGGATGGCTGGCTTCTGGGCCGGCAATATTTCGAACTGGTGGCGTTGCGGCACATGTCCCGCGGCGCGGCCAACACGATGCGCAAACGTCATGGCGCGACCATCTACGGCGCCGGATTTCTGATCGCTCTCATCGCCGCCATTCCCGTGGTAAATTTCATCGCCCCGCTTTTCGGCGCGGCTTTCATGGTGCATGTGTTCAAACGACTTTCGCAGAAGGAACGGCCCGCATGATCCGCCCCGTCGCCATATGTTGTCTTGCTCTCCTGCTGGCCTCCTGTGCCGCCGGACAGCACAGCGCAGGCCTGCCTTCAGCGCCTCCGCCGGGTGAGCCGGCCGGCTATGCCGGCATCGATGCCTCGCAGCTCAGGGTCACGATGGGAAATCCGGCGTTCGCGCGCAAGGAAGGCGCCGGGATCGAGATGTGGCGCTATGACGGCGGCGGCTGCAAAGCGTTTTTCTATTTGTATCCGCAGGGTGCGGCATTGTCCGTGCGCCATGTCGAAACCGTGCCGCGTCCCAGCGATGCGGCGGCCGATGTGAATTGTCTCAACCGGATGCGCGTCGGCGGCCAGGCGACGTCTTAGACGTCGTTTTCTTAAGAGTTAGGTTTTTCGGCCCGGTGACAGGCTCGCGGGTCTTGTCCTTGTAGCGGCACAGATCGCGCACAATGCAGTTTGGGCACATCGGCTTGCGCGCGATGCAGGTGTAGCGGCCGTGCAGGATAAGCCAGTGATGCGCGTGCAGCTTGTATGCGTCCGGCACGACGCGCAGCAGGCCCTCTTCTACCTCCAGCGGGTTTTTTCCCGGTGCAAGACCGGTGCGGTTCGAGACGCGAAAGATATGCGTATCCACCGCGATGGTCGGCTCGCCGAAAGCGACATTCAGCACGACATTCGCCGTCTTGCGTCCGACGCCGGGCAGTTCTTCCAGCGCGTCGCGATCATGCGGGACTTTGCTGCCGTGCTTTTCGATCAGCATTTTTGACAATGCGATGACGTTCTTTGCCTTGCCGCGATATAGCCCGATGGTCTTGATGTAATCGCTCAATCCTGCGTCGCCGAGCGTCACCATCTTTTCCGGCGTGTCGGCGATTTTGAATAGAGACTCCGTCGCCTTGTTCACGCTCTTATCCGTTGCCTGCGCCGACAGCGCGACTGCGACGAGCAATGTGTAGTGGTTGTGATATTGCAGTTCCGTTTTCGGCTCAGGCATGTGTGCCTTCAGCCGTTTGAAGAACTCTTCCGCTTCTTGTTTGGAAAATTTGCGCGCCACGACCGAACGCTAGCGCCCGCGCCGGTTCCAGGAAAGTGGTGAAATTTTCGGCTTGTGAATCGCCGCCATTCCGACAATCCTTGCGCCATGAGCACGGTGTCCGAACCCGTTCTTCTGGATGCGACCTTGCGGCCCAGCCCGCCGCTCAGCGCGCGCACGCTGGCGATCATTGTCGCCATCGTGGCCGGCATCAACTTTGCCTTCGCGCTGTATTTCGTTTTTCAGGGTGCATGGCCGATCGCGCCGTTTATGGGTCTGGATGTCGCGCTGCTTGCCTGGGCATTCCGGGAGAGCCGCATTGCCGCGCAGGCGCACGAACGCATTGTGCTGCGCGCATCGGAATTGCGCATCGAACAGCATCCGGCAAAAGGCGCCGCGACCGAGGCCGCGTTCAATCCTTATTGGGTGCGCGTCGATCTGGTGCCGTGGACGGAATTTTCCAACCGGCTCTATCTGCGCAGCCATGGCCGTGAGCTGCAGGTCGGATCGTTCCTCCCGCCGCAGACACGCGAGCACTTCGCCGAAAGCCTGAAATTGGCGCTTTCCGCCGCGAAAAGCCCGGATTTCAAACCCGCAAGAAATGGGTCGTAACCGGGCGGGGGAGACACCATTATCTTCCCATGAGCGAACCGATCTCCCTGGAAGACTACGAGTCCACCCGCGACTGGCGCCGCGTGGGCCGCGCTATCCGCTTTCTCACCGAGCGCTACACCGAACAGCCACGTCTGGAAGACGCCGCCGATGCGGTGGGGCTCTCGCCTTTCCACTTCCAGCGGCTGTTCAGCCGCTATGTCGGTGTCAGTCCGAAAGCATTTGTCGGCCACCTGACCTTGCAACATGCAAAACGCGAATTGATGCAGGGTGCGAGTGTGCTGGACGCGGCGCTGGATTCAGGGTTGTCAGGAACATCGCGGCTGCACGATCTGGCGCTGAAGATCGAGGCCATGACGCCGGGCGATTACGCCAAGGGCGGTGCAGGACTTTCCATTGATTACGGTTTTGCCGATTGCCCCTTCGGCCGCGTGCTGGTGATGACGACGGACAAAGGCGTCTGCGGCATGGCCTTCGGCGACGAAGGCGAAGAAGGCGCGATGCTCAAGGACATGCAATCGCGCTGGCCAAAAGCTGTGTTCACGCAGAACACCGAACGCGCCGAGGCGATCTCCGCGCAGACATTTGAAAGCGATTCAAAGTCTCCGCTTGGTTTGCACCTGCTCGGCACCCCGTTTCAGATCAAAGTGTGGCAGGCGTTGCTCGCCATCCCGTCCGGCAAGATGGTGACGTACAAATCCATCGCTGCGCGGCTTGGCGATGAGAAGGCGTCACGGGCGGTTGGAACGGCAGTGGGCCGCAACCCGGTATCATGGTTGATCCCATGTCATCGCGTATTGGGCAGCGATGGCGCGCTGCACGGCTATCACTGGGGTCTTGTGCGCAAGCGTTCGATGCTGGCGATGGAAGCGGCTCGCGCCGAAGAACGTCAGAGGCCGAGCACGTCCGCCATCGCATAAAGACCCGGTTTCTTGCCCTGACCCCAGCGCGCCGCAGTGAGCGCGCCATTGGCGAAGATGGCGCGATCCTCGGCGATATGGCGCAGCACGATACGCTCATGCGGTCCGGCGAGAATAACGTCGTGCTCACCGACGACCGTGCCGCCGCGTAGGCTGGCGAACCCGATCGCGCCGTCATTGCGCGGCCCCGTGTGCCCATCGCGGCCTCGGGCGGAATGACCGTCGAGCGAAATCTCACGGCCCGCCGCCGCCGCGCGGCCCAGCAACAACGCCGTGCCGGAAGGCGCATCCACCTTGGCGCGGTGATGCATCTCCACAATCTCGACGTCGAAACCGGGCAGCGCCTTCGCCGCCTGTTTGGCGAGTGCCGCGAGCAAATTCACGCCCAAACTCATATTGCCGGACTGCACGATGGTGGCGTGGCGCGCGGCGGCGGCGATCTTCGCTTGATCCTCCGCGCCGATACCCGTCGTGCCAATGACGTGAACAATCCGCGCCTGCGCCGACAGCGCTGCCAGTTCGACGGATGTTTTGGGTGTCGTGAAATCGATCAGCGCCTGCGCGTCGGCCAACACCGGCAGTGGATCGTCGGACAGCATCACGCCGAAGGGTTTCAACCCCGCCAGCGCAGAGGCATCGCCGCCGAGATCGGGATGGCCCTTATGCTCCAGCGCGCCATGCAGCACAAAATCTTTCGACTCCGCGATGGCGCGCAGCAGCGTTTGCCCCATGCGGCCCGCGGCACCCGCGATAACGACTTTGATTCCGCTCATGGCTGCATCCTAATGCTCAATGCGCCAGATGGTCGATCATATATCCCGCCACCGCCTGGCCGAACCACGGCACTGTCGGAATCAGGATATAGGCGGCGACGCGCACCAGGGTGGACTGATCGAACGGCCATTCCCGCGCTTCCGAAATGCGCTTCTCATAGGCGATGAGACCGTGGATGCGCGCCGCGGCGTGATCGTCATTGTGCAAAGCCGCGCGGGCAGCATCGATCTGGCGGCGGACATGTTCCAGTTCTGCGTCCTTGGCGGCTTTGATCTGGTGATGGATGCGCAGCATGGTGCTGACGAACAAACTCATGCCCATCGCCGCGCAGGCCACGATCAATCCGATGGTGAGCGCGTCCAGATCGCCGCCCACCAAAAACAGAAAGGCGACGGCGCTGACAACAAACCAGATGAGCGGCGTGCGTGCCGCCGAGCGTCCCAGAACCGCGAGCGTGTCGGTGCGCAGCAGATCGATTTTCAGTTCCGCTTGGATCATCTCACCGTAGCCGCGGTTGCCCGCCCGTGTCTGCTCGGCACCGCGCACAAACAGGACCGTCAAAAGCGTGGTGGCGGCCCCGTACCACAGCATGACGCCCATTGGGATCACGTGGCCTTCGCGCAATTCGCTGATGCGAATCCAGATGCTGAGCGCGATGCCGATCACAAGGCCGATCAGTGTCGCTGGCAGCAATCTGGTGCCGCGTGCATTGGCCTGGGTGACGTCAACCGCGCTGGCCATGCCGCCGGTCAGGATGCGCGCATAGGCAGGCGCGTCGCGCGAGTCTGCCAGCCGCGCATAGCGCTGCATGCCGAGCGCCGTCACGCACAAAAGCGAAAGCACCAGCGCCGGCCATGCGGCGTCGGAAAATCCGGCTGTCTGGCTACCCTTGTGCAGGATCGCGACGTGTTCGATAGCGGCGATGCCGATGAAACTTCCAAACAACAGAAGGAACAGAACGGCGGCGGTCGCCAGCGTGCCGACGGGCGACAGCTCGAATATAAGCTGTTCGACCGGCGCAGGCGCCAAATCCTTTGTTGTATCGGCAAGCGCGCTCATGCGGTCAGCATGGCGCGGCGCGGCGCATTCGTCGAGGGTTCAGGCCTGCGTATCCACCCGCGGCGTGCCTTCGGGGGCCTCTTTACGGGCCACTGTCACCATGGAGGGGCGCAGCAGCCGGTCGCCGATAACGTATCCGGTCTGCATCACGTCCACGATGGTGCCGCCCGGTTTGCCGTTGCCGGGCACTTCGGCGATGGCCTGATGCAGGTTCGGATCGAACTTTGCGTTCTCTGTTTCAATGGGCTTCACGCCGTGGCGTTCCAGCGCCTGCAAGAGCTGGCGCTCGGTCGCCTCGATGCCTTCGATCACGCCTTTTATTTTCGGGTCGGCATCTGCCAGCGCTTCGGGTGGCAAGGCATCCAGCGCGCGGGCGAAATTATCGCCGATGGTCAGCATGTCGCGTGCGAATTTGGAGATCGCATATTGTGAGGCGTCCAGCTTCTCGCGCTCGGCGCGGCGGCGCGTGTTCTCGGCATCCGCCAGCGCACGCAGCAGCCGGTCTTTCAGGTCGGCGTTCTCGGCGCGCAGCGCGTCCAGCACGGCCAGTTCCATGGCTTGCGGGTTTTCGGGACTGGCCGTTTCCGGCATGAAGTTGTCGTTATCGTCGCTCATGGTCATTTCCTAAAACGTCTCAGGCCAGAAATCGGCTCACAATTTTGGCGGTATAATCAACCATCGGGATAATGCGGGCATAGTTAAGGCGGGTGGGGCCCAGCACGCCGATGACGCCCACGATCTTGCCCTGGGCATTGGCGTAAGGGGCTGCGACGATGGACGAGCCGGACAGGCTGAACAGCCGGTTCTCCGAGCCGATAAAGATGCGAACGCCATCGGCATCCTTGGCCAGTTCCATCAGGCGGATGAGATCGGACTTGCGATCGATGTCGTCAAACAGTGTGCGTACGCGTTCAATGTCAGTCTGTGCTTCGACGCTGTCCAGCAGATGCGATGCCCCGCGCACGATGAGGATTTTTTCGTCGGACAGGCGCGAGCCGCCGGCGGGCGCGATGGTTGCCAAGCCTTCGGCCACCACCTTCGTTGTCAACGTATCCAGTTCGGCGCGTTCGGATTCCAGCTCTGCGGAAATTTCTGTGCGCGCATCGTCCAGTGTTCGTCCGCGCAGCCGCGCGTTCAGATAGTTAGAGGCTTCCACCAATGCCGATGCCGGCAAACCCATCGGCGTATCCAGCACGCGGTTCTCGACCGAGCCGTCATCGCTGACGATCACCACCAACGCCTTGCCGGGGCCGATGTTCACGAACTCGATATGTTTGAGCGTGGAATCCTGTTTCGGCGCGACGACCAACCCCGCGCAACGCGACAGGCCCGACAGCATCAACGTCGCCTGCGTCACCACATCTTCGATGCCGCGATTTTGTCCGGTGATGCGCTGTTCGATGGAGGCGCGCTCGTTCGGCGCCAGCTCTCCGATTTCCAAAAGGCCATCGACGAACAGGCGCAAGCCTTTTTCGGTCGGTACGCGCCCAGCAGACGTGTGCGGTGCGTAGAGCAGGCCCATCGTCTCCAGATCGGCCATCACGTTGCGGATCGAGGCGGGTGACAGGGACAAGGGCAGGCGCTGCGACAGGGTGCGCGAGCCGACCGGCTCGCCATTGTTCAGGAAGGCATCGACCAGATGGCGAAAGACCTCGCGCGGCCGCTCGCCCAGCTCACCGGCCAGCATCTTTGCGCTTGCTGTGTCGATAGGGTTCGCGCCCATTGTTAAGCCTTTGCCACGTCTTTCTTTTTTGCGATTTGCCCGCGCGCCGGTTGCGGCGCTGGGTCCGGGGAGGCTAGGTAGCGCCCGACACAGCGAACTTCAAGGTATCAGAACATGCGCCCCAGCAAACGCGCGCCCGACCAATTGCGCACCGTGAGCCTCCAGCCGGGTTTTTCCCGCCATGCCGAAGGGTCCTGCCTGGTCAAATTCGGCGACACCCATGTGCTGGTGACGGCGAGTCTCGAGGAAAAAGCCCCCGGTTTTCTCAAGGGCACCGGTAAGGGCTGGGTGACGGCGGAATATGGCATGCTGCCCCGCTCCACCCATGAACGCATGCGGCGCGAAGCGGCGGCGGGCAAACAATCCGGCCGCACGCAAGAAATCCAACGCCTGATCGGCCGCTCGCT
>DATCFN010000209.1:0-26761 GCA_036509475.1 Rhizomicrobium sp.
GCCCATGCCGCCGCCGGGCATGCCGCCGCCCGCCGATTCTTTCTTCGGACGGTCGGTGATCATGGCTTCCGTCGTGATCAGCAGCGCCGCAACCGAAGCTGCGTTCTGCAAGGCCACGCGGACGACCTTGGTCGGGTCCACGATGCCGGCGTCGATGAAGTCGACGAACTTCTCGCCCTGGGCGTCGTAGCCGAAGGTGTTCGACTTCTGCTCCATCAGCTTGCCGACGACGATCGAGGCTTCCTGGCCCGCATTCTGAACGATCATGCGGATCGGGTACTGGATCGCGCGGCGCACGATGGCGATGCCCTGCGTCTGGTCTTCGTTGTCGCCGGTCATGCCGTGCAGCGCCTTGGTCGAGTACAGAAGCGCCGTGCCGCCGCCCGGAACGATTCCTTCTTCAACGGCCGCTTTTGTGGCGTTGAGCGCGTCGTCCACGCGGTCCTTCTTTTCCTTCACTTCGACTTCGGTCGCACCGCCGACGCGGATCACCGCAACGCCGCCCGCGAGTTTCGCCAGACGTTCCTGCAGCTTTTCTTTGTCGTAGTCCGAGGTGGTTTCCTCGATCTGCGCCTTGATCTGCGCGACGCGGGCCTGGATGTCGTTCTTCTTGCCGGCGCCGTCGATGATCGTGGTGTTGTCCTTGTCGATCTTCACCGTCTTGGCCGTGCCCAGCATGTTCAGCTTCACGTTCTCGAGCTTGATGCCGAGATCTTCGCTGATCACCTGGCCGCCGGTCACGATGGCGATGTCTTCCAGCATGGCCTTGCGACGATCGCCGAAGCCCGGTGCCTTCACGGCCGCAACCTTCAGGCCGCCGCGCAGCTTGTTGACGACGAGGGTCGCCAGCGCTTCGCCTTCGATTTCCTCGGCGATGATGAGGAGCGGACGTCCGCCCTGCACAATCGCTTCGAGAACCGGGAGCAGGTCCTTCAACGAGGCCAGCTTCTTCTCGTGGATCAGGATGTAGGGTTCATCCATTTCCGCGATCATCTTCTCGGCGTTCGTGATGAAGTACGGCGAGATATAGCCGCGGTCGAACTGCATGCCTTCAACGACTTCCAGCTCGGTCTCGGCGGTCTTGGCTTCTTCAACCGTGATGACGCCTTCGTTGCCGACTTTCGCCATCGCCTTGGCGATCATTTCGCCGACTTCCTTGTCGCCGTTCGCGGAGATCGTGCCGACCTGGCCGATTTCCTCGTTCGACTTGACCTTCTTGGAGCGCTTCTTCAGGTCCGCGACGACGGCATCAACCGCCTTCTCGATACCGCGCTTCAGGTCCATCGGGTTCATGCCGGCGGCCACCGACTTCGAGCCTTCGCGCACGATGGCGCGGGCCAGAACGGTGGCGGTCGTCGTGCCGTCGCCGGCGATGTCGTTGGTCTTCGAGGCCACTTCGCGCACCATCTGGGCGCCCATGTTCTCGAACTTGTCGGCAAGTTCAATTTCCTTCGCCACCGTCACGCCGTCCTTGGTCGTGCGCGGGGCGCCGAAGCTCTTGTCGATGACGACGTTGCGGCCCTTGGGACCGAGCGTCACCTGCACTGCGTCGGCGAGAATGTCGACGCCGCGGAGCAATTTCTCACGCGCGTCGGCGCCGAATTTAACGTCTTTGGCTGCCATGTGATGTGTTCTCCTGATGTGTTTTGAAAGACGGCGCGCTTAGGCGGCCTTCTTCTTGAGGGCGGGGCGGCCTTCGAGAATGCCCATGATGTCGGACTCCTTCATGATCAGGAGTTCTTCGCCTTCGACCTTCACTTCGGTGCCGGACCATTTGCCGAACAGCACGAAATCGCCGGCTTTCACTTCGGGAACGACGCGCTTGCCGTTGTCGTCGAGGGCGCCGGGGCCGACCGAGATGACTTCGCCTTCTTGCGGCTTTTCCTGAACGGTATCGGGGATGATGATGCCGCCGGGGGTCTTCTGATCTTCTTTAACGCGGCGGACGACGACGCGGTCGCCAAGCGGACGGAATTTCATGCGGGCCTTCTCCTTGAAATTTTTGAACGATTTCAGGCATTTGCCTGAGTGCAGCAGCACTCACCAGATGGGAGTGCTAACCGCTATGGCGTAGATAAGAGGGTGGGCCGGGACCGTCAAGGGCTGGCCTGCCGACTTTTGGGCGGTGAACTCTCCGATCTGAGCCATCCGGGTGCTATCAGCGGCCCAACCGATGGAGCGCGGCGATGTTCAGCTGTCTCATCCGCTACGAGATCGCACCCGGCAAGCTGGACGCGTTCAAGGATTATGCGCGCGCGTGGATCGGGCTCATCCGCAAATATGGCGGCACCCATCACGGCTATTTTGTGCCAGCAGAAGGGAAGGATGAGATGCCGGATGCAAGTTTCAGCTTCCCTGGAATCGGCAGGGAAGGGCCGCCCCATATCGGCGTTGCGCTGTTCAGCTTTCCGAGTATTGAAGCGTATGAGCAGTATCGCCGCGATGTCGCCAAGGACGAAGCGTGTAAGACGGCCACCATTCGCTTCAACGAAACGCAATGCTTCTCCGGCTACGAACGAACTTTTCTTGTGCCGCTCTTTGAATGAGCAACAGATTGCTGCAGTTGGAACGCGCGGAAGAATTCACCAGTTTCCGTTCCCGTGAGCAACTTCGCGAGATGCGAAAGTTCCTATTGAAATGACGGTAGCACTTCCGATTTAACGTTCTTGCGGATTGCTGCCATTGCGGTCGGAACGATCGTTGCCGGTGAAAACTGCGGGACTCCAAGTTCCTCAAGCGCACTCCGTATCTCATCTGTCGTGCCGTCGCCATCACGGAGAGCCCATTGTCCCATCGAGTGTTTGCCGCGTCCGCGCGCGTCTTTGACGTTTTCGAAAAACTTGTGCTGCTTACCGTGCTGAGCGCGATAACACTTTTCACTCTGAAGATACTGTTGCCGCAGTCTGCGGCCTTCCATCCTGTTCCGCTGCGGCCATTCGCGAAATTTATCGACGTCTCTCCGCCGCCGCCGTCCGTGTTCGATCGGGAAGCGGGGATGACTTCGGCGCAGCTGCTCGACCGCTGGAAGCCTTACATCGTGGAGGCCGCCAGGAAATTCGATCTGCCACAACCCTGGATTCGCGCCGTCTTGCAGCGCGAAAGCGGCGGGCGCACCATGAAGGCGGAAGGTGTGCCGACCATTTCGCCCACGGGCGCTGTCGGCATCATGCAGCTGATGCCCGGCACTTATAACGACATGCGCGCGGAATATGATCTGGGCGATAATCCTGCCGACCCGCATGACAGCGTGATTGCGGGGGCTGCCTATCTGAAATGGCTGCACCGCAAATACGGTTACCCCAACATGTTCGCGGCCTACAATGACGGTCCGGCGAACTTCGACAAATATCTCGCGGGTGGCCGCACCTTGCCGATCGAGACCATCGCCTATCTCTCAAGTCTTTCCGGCAAGCTCGGCGACACCAATGGCGCAAGGCGCAGACGCATCCGCGAGGCACGCATCTCGCGAAGCTATTCCGTCAGCGGTTAACCCGCAGTCTGAAGCTGCGGCGCCTGCGCGGCATGAACCGCTGGATCCATCACGCGCCGCCAAAGCGGCGGCACCATCGCCAGCAATATGCTTCCGGCGTAACCGGCGGGGAGTTCTGGCGCGACGCGCTTGTAATGCAGGTCCTGATATTGCGCGGCGGGGCGCCGATGATGATCGGAATGCCGGCCCATATTGAAGATGATGGTGTTGGCGAAGATGTTGCTGCTGTTCCAGCTATGCTCGTCGCCGAACGGTTCCAGCCGGCCGTCGCCGATAGCGCGGCGCACCAACCCGTAATGGGCGATGTAATTGAACAGTTCGAGCGTGATCATGCCGATGGCGCTTTGCACGGCGAAGAATAGAATGCCTTTCCATCCCCAGAGCGCGAAGATCGCGGCGAAGATCGCCAGCATGATCGCGGCGTCGCCATAGATGCGGTTGGCGAGCGGCCCGCGCTTTGCGCTGCGCAGCTTCTCATGGGCCCACGCATCCGCCACCTGTCCCGGCACGGTGCGCCAGAGGAACGCATAAAAGCCTTCGCCGAAACGCGCCGTCGATGGATCGTTGATCGTGCCGGCATGGCGGTGATGACCATAGACATGCGAGACGCGAAAATGGCGATGGCACATGCCGGTCAGCATCGCCGTGCCGAACAGTTTTTCGATATCGCTTTTGGAATGGATCAGTTCGTGCGCCGTCAGCATGCCGAACACGCCGGTCAATATGCCAATCGAAAACAACAATGCGAGATAATCGATCAGAGTCTCGTGCACCGCGGCATTCATCGCCCACACGATCGCGATCAGTTGCAGCGGCACATAGGCGAATGCCAGAAGCCGGAATGCTCGCGACGATTGTTTCGGCGCGATCGGTTCGCCGCGCACCGATGCGACTTCCGCGCCGATCAGTGCCAGCAACAGCAATGCGACTGTCGCAAACGGTCCGGCAGCGCCCAATACATCGTAAAATATCGGGATCGACGCCAGAATAATGAATGGACCGAAATAGGCGATGATCATGTACACAATGCCCACGCGAAGCACGCGATTATCGCTCAGGACGTGCTAGGTTGGAAGTAGCCATAAAGAAGGAATGTATGAAGATGCGTTTGAAGCTCGTTTCGATTTTGCCGGTTGCGGCGCTGGCTTTGGGACTGTCCGCCGCCGCGCAGGCCGCTCCCGTGACCGCCGAAAAAGGCGCTTACACGATAGATCCTAATCACACGCAGATCATCTTCGCGATCAAGCATGAAGGGCTCACCACATTCTATGGCCGCTTCGGCAAGGTTTCGGGTGGCCTGACGTTCGATCCCGCCTCGCCGGAAACGTCGACGCTGAACGCCACCGTCGACATGTCAAATATCGACACGCATGTTCCCGAACTCGACAAGGAACTGGCGGACGTCTTCAGCACTACCAAGTTTCCGACCGCAACCTTCACCGCCAGCAAGATCGTGAAGACTGGCGACAACACCGGTACCGCGACGGGCGACCTGACTCTCAACGGCATCACCAAGCCTGTGACCTTGAACGTAACCTTCGACGGCGGCCGCAATTCGCCGATGCCGTTCCAGCCTTATCGCATCGGGTTCGACGCGACGACGACGATCCATCGCGCCGACTTCGGCCTGACCGGCATGATCTGGTCCGGCCTCGTGGGCGACGACGTCAACCTGATGATCGAATCCGAGATGGAAAAGAATAAATAGCGCCCGCGAAAAGCGGAGTGGCGCTGCGTCAAAGGCTTGTGCCGCGCGAAAGGCGCGGCTAGAGCCCTCGGCGAACGCTATTTGGCAGGTTTCGCATGTCCACCGACATTCGGGAGGGCTTTCGCCCCCTCAACATCACCATGGGTTTTCTGGGTCCCAACGGTCCGCTCTACGGCAAGTGGGACGGCAAGCTTATGCGTCTGGGTTTTCGCGTTGAGATGCGCCACTGCAATCCGGGGCAGGTCGCGCATGGCGGAATGCTCGCTACCTTTGCCGACATGCAGCTCCCGATGGCGGCCCGCTTCCAGAGCGGGCAGGACATGGGCTTCATGCCCACGGTCAGCCTGACCTGCGATTATCTGGCTCCCGCCCCGCTGGGATCGTGGGTGGAAGGGCAGGCGGAGCCGATCAAGATCACGCGCAACCTCGTCTTCGCGCAGGGTCTTGCGACGGCGGATGGTGCCCCGTGCCTGCGGGCCAACGGCATCTTCAAGATTGGAAAACCCAGCGGCGGGTTTTTCTCGATCGAAAGTCTGTTTGGTGCCTGAAGCCGGAAAAAATCCAGGGTCTCAGCGGGTTTGGTACAGCACGGTTGCATTGGGCCGTCATATTTTCGATGTTACTTATGGAACGGGGAAGCGTAGAGATTTCAAATATGAGCGCTCGGCAAACCGACGTGGTCTTGTTGCTGGCCACGGCTGCGATCGCCGTGATGCTATTCGGCCTCGCTCCGCTTTTGATTCATGTCGGCCGGCTTGGCGGCGTCGGCTTCATCGCGCTCGCCGCGCTGACCGCGCCGCTGCACTACGGCCTCATGCACGAAACCATGCATGGCAATCTCTTCGAAAGCAAAGCCTGGAATCGGCGTGTCGGCCGCGCGCTCGGCGTGACGTTGGGCCTGCCGTTCGAGACGATGCGCTTCGGCCATCTCGCCCATCACGGTTTCAACCGGCACACCTATGACAGGCCGGAGGCGATGGCGCCGGGCCAATCGTGGTTCTCCGCTGCGGGGCTTTATTACTTCATGCTCGTCTGCGGCAACGACCTGCTTTACGCAGTGATGTCGCTGCCCTTGTTCCTTCCGGAAAGCGGCGTTCTCTGGGTCATCTCCCGGACGGGCGACCATCCTGACACGCAGGCGATGCGCAATGCCGCGCTCCGGACCTTTACAAACAAAGCGCGGGTGCGCGCGGTCCGCATCGATGTCGTGTCGGAAATAGCGCTGGCCGCGCTGGCGGTTTGGCTGTGGGGCTCGCTGTGGTGGGTGTTCGCGGGCGCCGTTGTCGCGCGCTGGATCGTGCTTTCGATTCTCGACAATGCACCGCACTACGCGATGCCGCTCGACTCCGGCCTCAACGCGCGCAACACGCATATGCCGCGCATCCTGGCGTGGCTTATCCTCAACCAGAATTTCCACGGCGTTCACCATCACGCGCCGCAAACCCATTGGCAGGACCTTCCCGCCGCATTCCAGAACGCCAAGAGGCCGCTGGACGGAAACTGGGCTGTCGCGCTGGTCCGGCAATTTCGCGGTCCGCAACGTCTGGCGTGAGCGCGATTGTGACCGTTTCTGCTTCATTCCCCTCCTAAAGCCGCGCCAATTCCTGTTAGAGTGCTCAAGGTGGTGGCGTGGTGTGAAAGGGACGTGATGCGCGTTTTGGCTTTTTGTCTGATGGCCGCGACAGCCGCCGCGACCTCTTTCGCAGCGCTCGGCGCGCCGCTGTATCCGCAAGGCGCCGTCGCTCTCGAATCCCAACTGATTGCTGCGCAAAGCGCCGATGCCAAAGCCTGGATCAAGGACGAAGCGGGGCGGGAAGCCACGCTACACAATGTCAATGAAGAAACTCCGCGCAACGCCGCGCGCAAATTCGGCGCGACCGGCTCGGATGTAAGCAAGCTGGCATTCCTCGTTTTGATGGAAGCCTCGCGCACCGCCGACGCCAATGTGGCCAATCTTGTGAACGGCGTGCAGGGTGCGTCCGCCAGCCGTCAGGATATCCGACAGGCGCAGATGAACGACAATGTCATCGCCGGCGCGCAGCAAGGACAGCGGAGCGGCGGAGAGCAAACCGCCGAACAGGCGCAAGGACAAGCTTTTCTTTCGCTGCTGCCGGAAAATTCGGACGACAACCCTATCGCTCAAGCCAAGCGCGCGCAGGCCGTTCCCGCGCCGACGATGACGCTCCAGGACGCGATGGACAGGCAGAATCAGATCGAGGATCTGCTCAAAGTGGCGATGACCAACGTCACCCAGCCTACCTGACCTACCGGTCATTCGACATTGTGGCAGCAATCTGATTTACCGCAGCGTATGATGCGGGCATATTATTTACCGGCTTTATTGGCTTTGCTGACGACGCTTGGCGCGTGCGGGCAGCAGAAGGAATTGGCGCCCGACCTGGCGTTCAATTTTCGCTGCCACGGTGCGCACTTTCCGGCTTCCGAAATTGCCATCGAGAATTTTCTGCGCGCGCACGGCTTCACGGTCTTCAACGAAGAACGCGTTCGCCGGCAATATCATCTGTGGCTCTATCGGCTCGCGATAGATGGTTACGATGCGCGCCACCGCATGGCCGATTTTCGCGGCCTCAACGAAACGCCGTCTCAGCCGGCACAAGAAGCCACGACGCTTTATACGCTGGGCATCTATTCGCCGCCACCGACGCGCCACGATGCGGCGCTGGAAGCGGCCACCGTCGAATTCGTCGGCAAGACGTTGAAATGCGACGTGTCGCAAATCTACCATGCGGCGAACGGACCCGAACGCGCGGCTTTCTACAAGGACGTCTACGACACGGAACAAAGGCGCATTGCGCAAGGCCGCGGTTGCGACAAGCAATCGGGCAGGCCGCTTGACACCCATTGCCCCAGTTGATTTGTCTCCGCACCAACTTCGGATTCCCAAATGACGCGCGCATTCATCTTTCCGGGGCAGGGCAGTCAGGCCGTCGGCATGGGCAAAGCGCTCGCTGACGCATTCGCGCCCGCCCGCGAAGTTTTCCAGGAAGTCGATGACGCGCTCTCGCAGAAGCTGTCCAAGCTGATGTGGGAAGGGCCGGAATCGGATCTGGTTCTCACCGAAAACGCGCAGCCCGCGATCATGGCAGCGAGCATGGCGGTGATCCGCGTGCTGGAACGCGAAGCCGGTTTCGATGTCGCCAAACATGCACGCCTCGTCGCCGGCCATTCGCTCGGCGAATACACCGCGCTGTGTGCCGCGGGGGCATTCTCGATTGCCGATGCGGCGCGGCTGTTGAAAGCGCGCGGGCAGGCGATGCAGGCCGCTGTGCCTGTTGGTGAAGGCGGCATGAGCGCGTTGCTCGGCGCGGAAATAGATCAGGCCGAAGAACTTGCCAAAGAATGCGCCGCCGCCACGAACGGCATCTGCGTTGTCGCCAATGACAATGCGCCGGGTCAGGTCGTGATCTCCGGCACCAAGGCCGCCATCGACAAAGCGCCGGAAATCGCCAAGACAAAAGGCATCAAGCGCGCGATGGCATTGAATGTGTCCGCGCCGTTCCATTCGCCGATGATGCAGCCCGCCGCCGACAAGATGCGCGACGTGCTGGCCGCCATCACCATCCGCCCACCCGCCGTCTCGCTTGTCGCCAATGTCACCGCCGCCGAAGTGAGCGAGCCGGAGATGATCCGCCGCCTGCTGGTGGAACAGATCACCGCCCGCGTGCGTTGGCGGGAGAGTGTGCTTGCATTCCGTGGCCTCGGGATCACCACCACGATCGAAGCAGGCGGATCGAAGGTGCTCACCGGCATGGTCAAGCGCATCGACAAGGAACTGGCCAACGTCACGCTGGACAGCGCGGCAGACATCGAAGCCTTCGTGAAAACGCTTTAGGGGTAGGGCATGTTTGATCTCTCCGGTAAGACGGCATTGGTGACGGGCGCTTCCGGCGGCATCGGCGGGGCCATTGCCAAGGCGCTGCATACGCAGGGCGCATCCGTCGTTTTGTCCGGTACGCGCGCCGAAGCACTCGAAGCTCTGAAATCCGAACTGGGCAGCCACGCTTTCGCTGTGACGTCCAACCTCGGCGACAAGGACTCCGTCGAAGGTCTGATCAAAGCCTCCGAAGCGGCGGCGGGTGCGCCGATCGACATCCTCGTCAACAATGCCGGCATCACGCGCGACAATCTTTTCATGCGCATGAAGGACGACGAGTGGGATCAGGTGATCGCCGTCAATCTCACCGCCGCTTTCCGTCTGTCCCGCGCGGTGCTGCGCGGCATGATGAAGAAGCGCTGGGGCCGCATCATCTCGATCACCTCGGTCGTCGGCGAAACCGGCAATCCCGGTCAGGGCAATTACGCCGCCGCCAAAGCGGGCCTTGTCGGCATGTCCAAATCGCTGGCTGCGGAAGTCGCCAGCCGCAATATCACCGTCAACTGCGTCGCCCCCGGTTTCATCGCCACGCCGATGACCGACGCGCTGAACGACGCGCAGAAAGAAGCGGTGTTCGGGCGAATCCCGGCCGGCCGCATGGGCGCGCCCGTGGAAATTGCGGCCGCGGTGGCCTACCTCGCCTCCGAGGAAGCGGCCTATGTGACCGGCGAAACGCTGCACGTAAACGGCGGAATGGCGATGATTTGATAGTTAATTCAGGAACTTAACCCGTGTGTGGCGGGACCGGAGGCTTTGTGTTACCTAACGCCACCTCCGGACCCGCCAACAGGCGGTATCACCGGGGCTGCGCCGCGCGCCCCCAATCCAGCGCGGCGGCTGACAACAACGAAGAGGCTTTTGAGAGCAATGAGCGATACTGCGGAACGCGTAAAGAAGATCGTCGTCGAGCATCTGAATGTCGATGCCGCGAAGGTCACGGACAACGCGTCCTTCATCGAAGATCTGGGCGCAGACAGCCTCGACACTGTCGAGCTGGTCATGGCGTTCGAAGAAGAATTCGGCATCGAAATTCCCGATGACGCGGCGGAATCCATCGTCACAGTCGGCGACGCCGTGAAGTTCATCGACAAGTCGCAGGCTTGATGCTCGGGGCCAAGGCCTCCTATGCGTAGAGTTGTCGTAACCGGTCTGGGTCTGGTCACGCCGCTTGCTTGCGGCGTGGAAGAGACGTGGTCGCGGCTGCTCGCCGGCCAGTCCGGCGCGCGCAAGATCACGACCTTTCCGACGGACGACCTGGCGACGAAAATCGCCTGCGTCGTTCCGAAGGGCGACGGCACTAACGGCACGTTCAACGCCGATCAGTGGGTCGATTCCAAGGAACAGCGGCGCGTCGACGAATTCATCGTCTTTGGACTCGCGGCGGCGCAGCAGGCCGTCACGGATTCCGGCTGGGAGCCGAAGACGGAGGAAGAGCGCGATCGTACCGGCGTGCTTATCGGCTCCGGCATCGGCGGCTTGAACGGCATCGCCGACGCCGCCGTGGTTCTGCACGAAAAAGGCCCGCGCAAGATTTCCCCGTTCTTCATTCCGGGACGGCTGATCAATCTGGTATCTGGCTATGCCTCGATCCGCTTCGGCTACAAAGGTCCGAATCATGCCGTCGTCACGGCCTGCGCCACCGGCGCGCACGCCATCGGCGATGCGGCGCGGCTGATCGCTTTCGACGACGCGGACGTCATGCTGGCGGGCGGCGCGGAAGCGGCTGTGGGAAGGCTCGGCATCGCGGGCTTTAACGCCTGCCGCGCGCTGTCCACGGCGTTCAACGACACACCGGAAAAAGCATCGCGGCCTTACGACAAGGATCGCGACGGTTTCGTCATGGGCGAAGGCGCCGGCGCGGTGATGCTCGAAGAATATGAGCACGCCAGGGCGCGTGGCGCGAAGATTTACGGCGAAGTCACGGGCTATGGCCTGTCCGGCGACGCCTTCCATATCACCGCGCCATCGGAAGACGGCAGTGGCGGCTACCGCGCGATGCAGATGGCGTTGAAGCGCGCGAAGCTGTCTCCGTCCGACATCGACTATGTGAACGCGCATGGCACCTCGACCATGGCGGACGGCATCGAACTGGGTGCGGTCGAGCGGCTGCTCGGCAATGCCGCGTCCAAGACTTCGATGTCTTCCACCAAATCGGCGATCGGCCATCTGCTCGGCGCGGCCGGTGCGGTAGAAGCGATCTTCTGCCTGCTGGCCATGCGCGACCAGATCGTGCCGCCGACAATCAATCTGGAAAATCCGGACGTGGAGACAAAGATGGATCTGGTTCCGCTCACAGCGCGCAAGCGGGAGGTCCGGCACACCATGTCCAACTCATTCGGTTTCGGCGGCACCAATGCCGCGCTGATCCTGTCTCAGGTTCAGTAGCTGCCTTCGGCCGTGCGAACGAGCGAAACCCTCGATAAAGTTAGGGCGCTCGTTCAAGCTGGCAAAATCCTCATATCGGCACACGGCTATGACGAATTGGCCGCTGATGGTATATTCTTCCAAGATGTCATCGACGGTATTGGTAGTGCCGAAGTCGTGGAAGATTACCCGGACGCTTCAAAAGGGCCGAGTGTTTTGATTTTGCAGGGCGTTTCAGAAGATCAACCTATCCACGTTGTTTGGGGTATTCCAAAGGGCGCAAACGAACCTGCGGTCTTAATAACAGCCTATAGGCCGGATTGGCGCAGATGGTCTGGAGATCTTAAAGAGCGGATACCAAAATGAGAAAATCCATCAAGCTGGTGCGAGAAGGAAATTTGGCCGCCGAAGTTTCCATCGATCTGATCGAGGAAAACGGTGGCTGGTCGCCTTATCTCTCAGCTGACGATGCGCGCAAGCTGGATGTTGTTCGCCAGTCGCTGCGCGATGGCGACATCGTGGGTGCGTCACGCTACGGACGTGTATTTGAGCTAACGCCGGTAGCGGTCTGACAATCACTCTATGTTGCGCTTCCTCTTCCTTCTGATCGTCCTAGCTGCGCTGGCCGGCGGCGCCTGGTTTTGGGAGCAGCAGAATTTTGCGGCGCCCGGTTCGGCGCAGAACTATACGGTCGTCACCGTCGCGCCCGGCGATCATGTCGCGACCATTGCACAGCACCTGGCCGATGCGGGCGTCGTGGACAACGCCGATCTCTTTCGCGTCGGGCTGCGCATTCGCGGACACCAGACCGAATTGAAGGCCGGCGAATACGGCTTTCCCGCCCATGCCAGCATGGCGGATGTGATGGACGTGCTGGTGGCCGGAAAATCCATCGAACACAAAATCACCGCCGCCGAAGGCCTGACCAGCCAGATGATCGCCAACATCGTGGAGAGCGATACTGTCCTTGTCGGGAGCGCCGGTCCGGTGCCCCCGGAAGGCACGTTACTGCCCGAAACCTATCTCTTCACGCGCGGGATGACGCGCGCGCAGATGCTGGCCAAAATGCACGCGGCGCAGGTGAAATTTCTCGACGCCCAATGGGCCGGCCGCCAGCCGAATCTTCCCGTCAGAACGCGCGAAGAAGCGCTGGTGCTTGCCTCGGTCGTGGAGAAGGAAACCGGTCTGCCGGAAGAACGCCGCCACATTGCATCGGTGTTCGAGAACCGGTTGCGCCTCGGCATGAAGTTGCAATCCGACCCGACCATCATCTACGGCATCACCAAGGGCTATCCGCTGGGCCGCGGTATTCGCCAGAGCGAGCTTGTCGGCGTCACGCCCTACAACACCTATGTCATCGCCGGCCTGCCGCCGAGGCCGATCTGCAATCCCGGCAAGGACGCGATCGCAGCGGTGCTCAATCCGGAAACCACCAACGATCTGTATTTCGTGGCGACAGGGCATGGTGGCCACGTCTTCACATCGACCTTGGCCGCGCACGAACAGAACGTGGCAAAGTTGCGTCAGGTCGAGCGCGCGCATTAGCCTTTCGCCGCGCGACTCGCGGGGCTAGATTTATCGCATGACAGGAATCGGCCCATGACCGTCATCAGCATGACTGGCTTTGCCGAAGCGCATGGCGCGCATGATGCGGCGCGCTGGCGCTGGGAAGTCAAAAGCGTCAACGGCAAAGGCCTGGAATTGCGCCTGCGCATGCCGCCCGGTTTCGACGGCATCGAGACAGCGGCGCGCATGCTGGCGGCTGAGCGTTTCAAGCGCGGCAACATCCAGGCATCGCTGACGATGGAGGCGCAGGAAGGCACGCGCGGCCTTCGCATCGACGCCGAAGCGCTGGCCTCCGCCGTGCGCATCGCCAAACAGGTCGAACACGAAACCGGCCTGCAGGCGGCGCGGGTCGACGGGCTGCTCGCGCTCAAGGGTGTGATCGTGCAGGACGAAGTCCTGGCATTGGACGCGCCGCAACGGGCCGCGCACGACGCCGCTATGCTGAAAAGCATTGCCGATGCGTTCGACGCGCTGCGCCGGGCGCGCCGCAACGAAGGCACCAAGCTGGCCGCGATTCTCAACGGCCAGATCGACGAAATCGATCGTTTGACACAGAAGGCGGGCAAGCTCGCGGCGACGCAACCCGCCGCGCTGCGTGACCGCCTGTCGGCACAGTTGAAGGACGTTCTTGGCAGCACGCAATTTTCAGACGACCGTCTGGCGCAGGAAGTGGCGCTGCTCGCCACCCGCGCCGATGTGCGCGAGGAGTTGGACCGGCTGAACGCGCATGTGCAGGAGGCGCGGGTGTTGCTGGCGTCCGGCGAGCCAGTTGGCCGCAAGATCGATTTTCTGGCGCAGGAATTCAACCGCGAGGCCAACACGCTGTGCTCGAAATCGTCGGACATCGCGCTCACGCGCGTGGGTCTGGCGTTGAAACACACGATTGACCAGTTTCGCGAACAGGCGATGAACGTCGAATGAGCGGCGAGATCAAACGGCGCGGCTTGATGCTCGTCCTGTCTTCGCCTTCGGGCGCGGGCAAAACGACTTTGGCGCGGCGGCTGCTGGAAAGCGATCCGGATATTTCGCTCTCGGTATCCGTAACGACGCGCCCCAAACGATCCAACGAAACCGAAGGGCGCGATTATTTTTTCGCGTCGCCGGAAAAGTTTGCCCAGATGGCGGCCAAGGAAGAGTTTTTCGAACACGCCGTCGTGTTCGGAAATCACTACGGCACGCCCAAGCAGCCCGTCTTGAGTACGCTGGGCCGTGGCCGCGACGTGCTGTTCGACATCGACTGGCAGGGCACGCAGCAACTCAAGGAACGCGCACGCGAAGACCTCGTCAGCATCTTTGTGCTGCCGCCATCGCATGACGAGCTGGAACGCCGCTTGAAGACGCGCGCGCAGGACAGCGACGAGGTCGTCGCCAAGCGCATGGCTGAAGCCGCGGCCGAAATTAGCCACTGGCCGGAATATGACTACGTGATCGTCAACGCGGATATCGACCGCGCGCTTTCGCAGGTGAAATCCATCCTCGAAGCCGAACGCGCGCGGCGTGCGCGGCTTGTCGGCGTCGGCGAATTTGTCGGTGCGCTGACCTAAGCCCGGCGCGTTAGAATTTTTCGCCGACCATCTCTTCGCTCTTGGCCCACAGCGCTTTGGCGTGCTCACCATTGAGGGCATAGGCACGGACGCCGCCGCGCGCTTCTGGATTTTCCTGCAATTCGGCGACGTGGCAGTCCTCGCAATAAAGGCCGCCGACTTCAGCGGCAGAGGCCACGAAGCCCGACCACACCGACGTCGCCGCGCCTTGCGGAATAGTTTTCCATTGGAAGGCTGGGGCGCCAGCCGACTTGTTTGCATCCTCGATGCTCTTGAGCATGTTCTGTACAAGTTCGGGCGTCATGTGGCGGCCCAACTCCGTCTGGATGCCGCCGGGATGCACGGCCGTCGCGCGAACGCCTTCGGATCTGTGGCGACGGTCGAATTCCACCGCGAACAGGATATTGGCGGTCTTGGAGCGGCCATAGGCGCCGAATTCGGTGTAGGGCGTGTGCTCGAAGTTGGGGTCTTTCAGATCGACATCGGAGAAGCGATGGCCTGCCGACGAAAGGTTCACCAGCCGCGAACCTTTCTTCATCAGCGACGCGATGTGGTTCACCAGCACAAAATGGCCCAGATGGTTGGTGCCGAATTGCGTCTCGAAACCGTCCGAGGTCTTGCCTTGCGGGCAAGCCATCACGCCCGCGTTGCAGATCACCACATCGAACGGCTTGCCGGCTTTCACCAGCGCATCGGCGCAGGCGCGCACGCTTTTCAGCGATGCGAGGTCGAGTTCCACCAGTTCAAGGCTTCCGTCATGCGCGGCGTCCTTGCGCACGATCTCGGTGGCGCGCTTCGCCTTGTCGAGATCGCGCGCCGCACCCACCACGGTCGCGCCATGTGCTGCCAATGTGCGGGCCGTCTCAACCCCCAATCCCGCCGATGCGCCGGTGACAAGCACGCGCTTGCCGGTGAGGTTGATGCTGGTCAGAACCTCATCTGTCGTGGACTGCGCACCGAATGAACTCGTCATGAAAGCCTCCGTATAAAAGATAGATAATCAGCCCAAATTGACGCGATAGACTTTCGCCGCCGTGCCACTGAACAGCGCGGCTTTGTCGTCCTTCGAATAATCCTTCGCGATGCGCTTGAACGCGTTCCACAAGGTCGGATAATCGCTGCCGAAGCGGTCAACCGGGAAGTTGCTTTCGAACATGCAGCGTTTGGCGCCGAACGCCTCGATGCAGCTTTCAATATAGGGCTTCCATTGTGCGGCAAGCGTTTCGGAAGTTGGCAGCGGTTCGGCCATGCGCGCACGCCATCCAGCGAAGGGCATGGGCAGACCGCCCGCCTTCACATAGACGTTCTCGCAGTTGGCCAGCGCGCGGATGTTGTCGCGCCAGATACCGAAGCGTTCTTCCAGTTTTCCCTTGTAGGCGCCGACGCCCAGCGGGGTGCCGACGTGATCCATGACGATGGTGGTTTCGGGAAACGCACGCGCCAGATCGATGAGGTCGGGCAGTTGCGGCTCCAACAGCCAGGCGTCGAACGACAATCCCAATTCGTGCAGAACCTTGAAGCCTTCGCGGAACGTCTTGTCGCGATAGAGCCCGCCTGCGACGCGTCCGGCGAGCGGCCCAAGCACGTTGGAATCTGCGTCATAGGATGCGCTGTGACGGATGCCGCGGAAACGTCCATGCCCCGCCGCGATATGCGAACGCAGCACGTCTTCCGCCGCGGCCCCGATCCGCAGATCGACATGACCGACGATGCCCGCGCAGGCGCGCACGTCGCCATACAACCCGCTCGCGGTCATCGCTGCGATGCCGTTAACGAACTCCGTCTCGCCCACGCATTTCAGCGCGTCTGGCCCATCGGCGCGATACATGGCGCCGCACTCCATATAGATCGTGCCGATGATTTTGTGACCGCTCTTCAGATCGGCCAGCAACTCATCCAACAGGTAGCGCGGAATATCGCGGATGATGTCCATGAAGCCGTGATCGGACGGCGGCAGGTTGCGCAAGATCTCCGTGGGACGATCCCACAGATGATGATGCGGATCGATGATCGGAAGTTCGGGTTCGAGGATCGGTTCGGCCATGGTGCGTATCCTTACGGCGTGAGAATGACGCGGCCGGTGACTTTGCCGTTCACCAGATCGGTCAGCGCCTGGTTGGCTTGCGCGAGTGGACGCTTGGTGTAGGGGATGGGATCGACCTTGCCCGCACGCACCAGCTCCATCATCTCTTTGGTGTCATCGAGCGAACCGACCATCGAACCGCCGATGGAAATGGTGCGCAGCGGAAACATCGGCAGCGGCATCGACATCGCGCCGCCGAACAATCCCACGATGATGATCTTGCCTCCGCGCCGTACTGTCTTGCTGGCGAAGGCATACGTTTTCTCCGAGCCGACGAAGTCGACCACGGCATAGGCGCCGCCGCCGGTGTCGGTCATCAGCTTTTTCGCAGCCTCGTCGTCTTTCGTATTGTAGACCGCGCTCGCGCCGGCTTTTTTCGCGGCAGCGAGTTTCTCGTCGTCGATATCGGCGGCGAGCGGGCCTTTGCCGAATAGCGCCTTGGCGAATTGCACGCCCATCATGCCGACGCCGCCAACGCCCAGCACCAACACCTGATCGTTCGGGCCGAGTGTGCCGACCTTCTTCATCGCCGCGTAAGCGGTGACGCCGGAACACATGTAGGCGGCGGCGAGCGCTGGTTCGGTCTTGCCGTAGTCGATGAGATATTTGGGATGCGGCACCATCACATGCGTGGCGTATCCGCCGGGGCAACCGTTGGAGCAACCGAGCTGGCGCGGACCGCCGACACAAATGTTTTCCTCACCGCGCAGACACGAGGCGCACTTGCCGCAACCGATCCACGGAAACGCCGCATAGCGCGCGCCGACTTTGATGTCTTTGACATCGGGACCGACGGCGACGACTTCGCCTTCGATTTCATGGCCCAGCGTGTGCGGCAGCTTCACGTTTGCCAACGGCAGCTTGTTGCCGCCGCCAAGATCGAAATAGCCTTCATGGATATGCACGTCGCTGTGGCAGACGCCAGCGTTGTGAACCTTGAGGAGAACTTCGCTGCCGGTGGGCGTGGGAGTCGGTGTTTCGAGCGCCTGAAGCGGCGCACCGAATTCGACAACGGATTGGCTGAGCATGGCTTTCTCCCGTGGCTTTTATGATCTTTTGTCAGTCTGGCACGGGCCTTAGCGGGCCTCAACGCAAATCGCGTCAGCCCCGGCCGATGGCGGGATCGCTTTTGCTGGGACGTCCGGTCTCGATATGACCGGCGAGGCGCTGCACGGTTTTGCCGCCTTCCATGATCGTGAAGTCATACCAGTGATTGGATTGCGCGATGGGCCAGCTATCCTCGAATTGCGTGTTTGCGGCAAGACTGTGTAAACGCGCTTTGCCATCGCCATAGCCGCTATGGATCGCGATCTTCGCGGGCGTTGCGCCGGTGTTTTGCAGAGTCAGCACAGCCGATTGTGTCGGTGCGTCATAGCGCATCGTGGCTGTTATCGGTGGGGTGCCACGAAACTGGCGGAAAAACCCATTCGATCCATGCACGGAAAGATGTGGCGATCCGGCGATGGGCACCGTATCGCTCAGCGACTTTCCGGCCTCCGCCGTGTAAACCCACGGCCCTTCGCCGGCTGCTGCCGAATAGACGGTGAAGCCCGCGCCCGCGCGTCCGCGATTGGTGAAGGTCAGCTTGAAGCCGCCGCTCGCGGGAGCGCCGGTAACGTCAAAGTCGTAAGGCAGCGCGCGGGCAGGGCGTTGTCCCGGTTCCTGTTTCGGAAGCGCCTTCGCGGCGAATTGTTTTGCCGGCGGCAGTTTCGTGGATGCCTCTACGCGCGCCATCGTATCTTTCGTGTCGGGAAGGCTGGCCCATGTGTCGTCGGCCTGCGCGAAGTCGAACATCGAAGTAAGATCGCCCGCAACAGCGCGCCGCCACGGGCTGATGTTTGGCTCTATTACGCCGAAGCGTTGTTCCAGAAAGCGGATGACCGAGGTGTGATCGCTCAATTCGGAATTGACATAACCGCCGCGCGTCCAGGGCGAGATGATAATCAAAGGCACGCGTGGGCCAAAACCAACCGGCTCCCAGAAATAGTTCTCGGCGCGGGTGTCGGCGGTGCTTTGGCCGATGGACGGATGGATCGCGGGCACCAGCGGCGGTACATGATCGAAGAAGCCGTCATTCTCGTCGTAATTCAGGATGAAAACCGTCTTGGCGAAAACGTCGGGGTTGGCGGCCAGCGCTTCCAGCATGCGCGATGTGAAAGACTCGCCATAGCCTGGCGGCGCTTCGGGATGCTCGCACATGATATAGGGCGCGACGATCCACGACACTTGCGGCAGCGTATCGTTGGCGACATCTTTGGCGAACGCCGCGATCAGATGTTCGCCGCGCGACGCCTTCGCATTCTCTTCCGTGGATCCGTCGACCCAGCTTCGCCCGCGCTTGATGAGTTCGCGATCGGCATCGGCGCCGCGAAACTGCTTGAAGTAGGCCAGCGCATTGTCACCGTAATTGTCGCGCTCCTGATAGACGCGCCAGTCGATGCCCGCTTTCTGCAAACGCTCCGCATAGGTCGTCCAGCCAAGCGCGGCATAGGCCGGCGTATCCTTCGCCATATCCGCGTCTTCATTGGCTTCGAGCGCGTTGTTCACTACCTGATAATCGCCATAACCGACGCTGAGGCCGCTGGTGCCGGAAAACAGGAAAAGGCGGTTGGGCCCGGTCGATGCGAAGATCGAACAGTGATAGGCGTCGCCCACGGTGAAGGCATCGGCGAGCGCGTGATAGAAAGGAATGTCGGCGCGCGTGAAATAGCCCATCGTCATCGCGCTTTTCACCTGGACCCACGCGTCGTAATTCTTCCAGAGCGCGAAAGACTTCTTCCAGAAATGATCGAGGCTCGTTGTCGTCTGCGCGGAGGTCGTCGACGTGTCGAGATGAAACGACGTAACCGTTTCGGGATCGCCAAACGTGCGCGGTTGATACCAGACCGGCTTGCCGCCCGGCAGCGTGATCGCTCGTGGATCGTCGAAGCCGCGCACGCCGCGCAGGGTTCCGAAATAATGATCGAAGGAGCGGTTCTCCTGCATCAGGATCACCACATGCTCGACGTCCTTGATCGTGCCGGTGACGGTTTTGGCCGGCTGCGCCAGCGCTTTTTGCAGAGATAGCGGCAGGGCGCTGAGGCCGGCTGCGCCAGCGGCGAGTTTCAGGAAGGCGCGGCGGTCGTTTGTCATATCCGCAGCCTATCGCGCGGCGACAACAAAGCCATATCAGATCGGCTGTAAATCTGTGCGTCCGCGTGCCGCGTGGGCCCGCGCCAGGGCCGCGAAGTCGGCAATGGATAGCTGTTCGGCACGTTCCGTTGGGTCAATCCCCGCAGCGGCGAGCAACGCTTCTGTATCGGGGGTCAGCAATTTGAGGCTTTGACGCAGCATCTTGCGGCGGTGACCGAAGGCGGCGGCGGTGACGGCTTCCAGATCGCCAAGCCGCGCGAGTGCGACAGGCTCCGCCAGCGGCTCGAGATGCAGGATCGCGGAGGTGACTTTCGGCGGCGGCGTAAAGGCGCGCGGGGAGACATCAAACAGAATCTTGGCGCGCGAACGCCATTGAGCCAATACCGACAAGCGGCCATAGGCTTTGGTGCCCGGCTTGGCGACGATGCGTTCGGCGACTTCGCGCTGAAACATGAGCGTCAGGCTTTGCCAATAAGGCGGCCATGAATCTTTTGTCGGTCGCACGTCCGGACCGGAACCCGGTTCGCCGCTGTCGCGGCTCCCACTTTCCCCGGCCGCTGCTCCTGTGAGCCACTTCACCAACAACGCCGAGCCGATGTTGTAAGGAAGATTGGCCGCGATGCGGACGGGGCCGTCGATGCCATATTCGCGAAACAGCTTGGCTTCATCCAATGCCAGCGCGTCGGCGGATACGATTTGCAAACGGCCCGGATAGGCGGTGGCAATGTCTTCCAATGCGGGAAGACAGCGATCGTCGCGCTCTACCGCGACGATGCGTGCGGCGCCTTCCATCAGAAGTGCTCGGGTCAATCCGCCGGGACCGGGACCGACTTCATAGATGGTCGCGCCTTGCGGGCTCGCCGCGCGCGCGATCTTGCGCGTGAGGTTCAGATCGAGAAGAAAATTCTGTCCCAGCGACTTCTTCGCCGCCAGACCGTGCGCCGCGATGACCTCGCGCAGCGGCGGCAGCGGATCGGGGCTATCCAAATCGGGCATCGGCCATCTCGGCGGCCATTTTTATGGCGGCGATCATGCTGCGTGGATCGGCTTTTCCGCTGGCGGCAATGTCGAGCGCGGTCCCGTGATCCGGCGAGGTGCGCACGATGGGCAGGCCCAGTGTGATGTTCACGCCGTCCCAGAAGGCCAGCGTCTTCAGCGGGATCAACGCCTGATCGTGATACATGCACAGCGCCGCGTCGTAACGGGCGCGCGCCTCTTCGTGGAACATGGTGTCGGCGGGCAGGGGGCCGAGCACTGTGGCCTCGGCGCGCAAAGCCTCGGCGGCGGGCGCGATGATGTCGCGTTCTTCCCGGCCGATCTCGCCATCTTCGCCGGCATGTGGGTTGAGGCCGCTGATCGCAAGACGCGGTTTTGCGATTTTGAAATCACGCTTGAGCGCCTTCAAGATAATCTCGCCGGTCTCAACAATCGCAACTTCTGTTATGCGCTTCGGCACATCGCTGAACGGGATGTGGATCGTCAGCGGCACGACGCGCAGGCCGCCGCCGGCCAGCATCATCACGGCGCGATCCGCGCCGGTGATCTTCTCCAGATATTCGGTGTGCCCGGCAAACTCGAAGCCGCCTTGCAACAACGACGCTTTATGAATGGGCGCCGTGACAACGGCAGCGGCGGCTCCCTGCATCGCCAGTGCGACAGCGGTGTCGATCGCATCGACCACCGCAGGCGTGTTTGCGGGATTGGCCCGGCCGGGCAGGTTCGCCTCGCCAAGCGCGCGCGATGCGATAACCGTGTCCTTCGGCATCGCTCCAAAACGGGCAAACACGTCCGCATCGCCGACAAAGCGCAGCGCATGACGGCCGATTTTTCCGTTCAGTTCTCGAAAGGCTGTGACAGCGACCTGTGGGCCGATACCGCCCGGCTCGCCCATCGTGATGACGATCGGCGCATCGGGGGTGGAGGGCTTAGTTGTTGTCGGCACGGACTTTGCGCGGCTTTTTCTTCTCGTCGCCGGGCCGTTCGATGTCTGCATTGCGGCGCAGGTCGCGCATATATTGACGTTCCAGCACCGCAAGCCGCTCGTTGCTCAACTGCTGCTCGACGGCATCGCGCGTCGGCATCACAAATGCTGTTGCTTGCGGCCCCGCGCCCTTGTCGCAGCGAACGATGATTTCGATGCCGGCGGGTGACTCGAACGGCTCTGCGGTCTCGCCGCCCTTTGTCTGTGCCAGGGCTTTCTGGATATCAGGGCTGAGATCGGCCACGCGCATCACGCCAAGATTTTGCAGAACCGATCCGTGAACCTGCCTGGCGAGTTGGGGGAGCACCTCACAGGTTTCGATGTGATCGCGGATCTGGCCGGCGATCGCCAGGACGCGCGTCACCAAATCCTTCGCGGGCTTGGGCGGCAATGGCAGTAGGAAGCGCATCAGCGGCAGGTTGGCGGGATGATCGTCGGCCGACTGTGCTTTTGGATCGGGCAGTTTCGTGCCTTCGGCTTCCTCGCGCGCGCGCACCAGCAGCAGGTAGTAGCCGCCGGTCGATTTGATCGGCGGGCTGAGCATGCCTGTATGCAGAGTCATCAGGGCTTCGTTCAATTCCTTCGGCAGCTGGCCTTCGACCACCACGCCCAGATCGCCGCCTTGCGCGGCGGTCGGGTTCTGGCTGAACTGACGGGCGATCGTCTGGAACGGCGCGCCGGCGCGCAGCTGGGTGACGAGATCGTCCATGTTCTTGCGAACCTTGGCGTCGTCTTCGGGCGCATCGACGGCTTCAAAAATTTCGGAGATCAGAAAGTGCGGCTTGTTGCGGCCCTGGGCCATGCGCGCGAGTTCTTCGTTCACTTCTTCCGGCGAAACATCGGCGCGGTCGCCATAGGTGTCCTGCACCGTCTTCGACCACGCGATCTGCGCCGCGATCTGGCTGCGCAATGTCGGCATATGGACATTGCCGCGCGCCAGCATGGCGTCCAGCTTGTCCTGGGTCAGGTTGTTTTCCTTGAGGATGCTTTCGATCGCCTTGTCTACGTCGCCGGACGACACGGTGACCTTGTTCTTCTGGGCTTCGAGAAGCTGCAGGCGTTCGTTCTCCAGCTGCTCCAGAATCTGGGCGCGCATTTCCTTTTCGCGATCCGGTGTCGGCTTTTGCCCCGACGTCGCTTCGACCAGCGCGAGGCGCTGGCGCAAATCATAATCGGTAATGACGGTGTCGTTGACGACAGACGCCACGCCGTCGCCGTTCTCTGCCGCCTGCTCGGTGGTTTCGCCGGTTGCCAGAGGTTCCGTTCCCGGGGCTGCCGCCTGCGCGGTTGGGTCCGGCGCGGCGGCATTGGCGGCGCAAAACGCCGGGGAACTCAGCGCGAGCATACAGGTGGCCAGCAGGGCGGCTTTCAAATGTCTAGGCATCGCGGGACCGGTTTTCTGCGCTTTTTGTCTGGTTTCGGATCGCCTTCCGCATCCCGTCCAATGCGGGCGTCCGGCTGGCCGTAGAATAAGCAATTTGGGCACAAGGTCAAAGATTTGTGGCGGAGAACAGATGGCGCGGGAACAGCTGGTTCGTGTGGTCCGTCTGATCTCCGGTCTTCAATTCGAAGCGCAACAGGATGGCGGTTGACGGCGGCACATCGCGGTCGCGGGTGTAAATGCGGCGATAAGACAGGGAAATCCCCAGACATTCGTCGTCGTAACCAAAGCCGAATTCGTCGTCGAGCATCTCGCTGGTCGCCAGATCGCGCTGGGCGCCGGCGAAGCCGATCCAGTTGTCGAACAGGTTAATAGTGGCCTGTCCGTTAACTTCTTCGCGAACCTCGTCGTTGATGAGCGCTTCTTCCTGCGGCAGGCGCACATAGCTGATTTCGACGTTCGAGCGTCCCCAGGTTCCATCGATATAGACTTCGTTGCGACGGACGTTGCCGGTGGACTGGTCCACGTCGATGCGATGCGTCAGCGTGAAATGCGGCGGCAGTTTGATCGTGAAGCGGCCGACGATGTCGGACGTCTTGCCGCCGAGTCCCGAATCCTCCGTGAAGATCGGATCCGGTTTCAGGCGGAGGACTTCGCCCACCAGCGCTTCCACACTGCCGCCGGCAAGCAGCGCTTCGGCGCGCACGCCGACATTGGCGCGCGGGCCGGTCTCCACCAGGTCGTATCCCGGCAGACGGTCGAAGCTGAAAACGTCGTTGTCGCCCAGCTCGATATCGGTGCTGTCCTCATTCGGAATGCCTTTCGGATTTCCGCCATAGGGCGCCACGATGGCCTGCAAGATCGGTTCGATGACGTAAGCCGTGTTTCCTGCGCCGCCGCCCGACACGAATGGCCAGCGCCAATCGACGCCGGCATAAGGCAGCCCGCGGCTGACGTAGCGGCTGTTCAGCGGCACGTTGGGGAAGTCGAGCGCGTCGTTGTTTGTCGTGTGATAAACGTCGCCGCGCACGTCGAAGCGGAAAGTGATGAGCTGACCGGCATCGGTCACGAGCGGCAATTGCCAGCGCATTTCCATGGTGGCGCGCTGATCGGTGGGGCCGGTGTCGCGCTCGATCGAGGCGGTATTCAGGTTCAATTTGAAATCGCCGCCCAGAACCGTGGTCTCCGGGATGTAGCTGTAGTCGATAAGCGGCAGCACGATCGGAATCTGGCTGTTCGGAATGAACAGCGGTGAGATCGGCGGCGCCGGAACGGGGCACGGGATGGTGTTGCACGCCCCGACAGTGCTCTGAAAGAAGTATCCGGTGATCGCGAAACGACTGCGCCCGCTTTCGCCTTCGACGAACAGGTCATTAAAGAGCTGATCGTCCTTGTTGTAGAGATTGTAGCGTTCGAGATAGGTCGGATTGGACGTCAGCTGCAGATCGTAGCCGGCCTTCCAGTCTGCATTATCGCTGATCGGAATACGCCCCGATCCGAACAGCGAGCTGTACCACTGGTCCTGATTGTCGTTGATGCCGTTATGCGGATTGTTGGCGATGCTTGCTTGCAGCCACATGCCGCCATTGTTCCAGCGCTGCCGATATTCGCCTTCCAGAACCTCGCCGCCGCTAGTCGACAGGATCGGGTCGACCGTGAAGTCCTGCGAATCCGTGAGCGAAACATAATAGGGAATCCTGACGAACGAGCCCAAGGTGCTCGATGTGCCGATATCGGGCGCCAGAAAGCCGGACGCGCGCTTCACCGTGGGATCGGCCTGGCTGAAATAGGGCGTGTAGGCGATCGGAACACCGAAGGCTTCCAGTGTCGCGTCGTAATACCGGATTTTGTGTTCTTCCTGATTGTAAACCGCGCGATGCGCCTTCACATCCCACAGCGGAATGCGCTGGCCGGGCGTGCTGCAGATCTTGCACTGCGTAAAGGTGGCGCGTGTGATCGTGGTGACGGTGCCGTCCTTGCGCGCGGCATAGGTGCCGGCGATCTTGCCCGTTTTGCCGATCAACCCGCGAAAGCCTTCCATCGCGCCGTCCTTCATCGCGTTGGTCAGCGTCGCGCGCGGTGAGAATACGACATCGCCGTTGGGCGACATCATCATGACGTTGCCGGTGGCGACGACCGTGTCGGTCGCCTTGTCGTAGGTCACGGTATCGGCCGTCATGATGCGGTCGTTGTGATCGATCTCGACATGACCCGACGCGGTGACAAACTGGTTTGTCGTGTCGTAGGTGACGTTGTCGGCCTTCATCAGCACATCGCCGCCGCGCGGGCCGAGAAGTGAATTGCCGCCCGGCATCTTGGCCGCATACACGTCCGCGCCCGCGAACAACAAAGCCGTGGTGAGCGAGGCCAGCAGAAGGCTACGCCGCGCCATCAGCCATCCTCCTGATGAAAGACGAGCGTCATGCCGAGCAGGATGGCGGCGGCGGCGGGCGCGGACGCCGCGAGCGGAACCGGCAGAATCCCCGACTCTCCCATCGCGGTCGCGACATTGGAGAAGAAATAGACGCCAAAGCCGGCCAGCGCGCTGTAGAGGATCACCTGCAACATGCCGCCCATGCGCGCCAGCCGCAGCGAGAAACTCGCAGCCATGAACACCATCGCCGCGAACAGCGCGGGCATGATGAGCAATGAATCAAAATAGAGCGTGTAGCGCACGGCGGAAAATCCGGCCTTGCGCGCGGTTTGGATGAAATAGGGCAGGTCCCAAAACGATATGGTGGACGGCGACGCAAAGCTCTCCTGAATCTGCGTTGGCGTCAGGGTTGTCGGCAGGCTGTAAACCGGATGATGCATCGGCTTGCCCGCCGGGCCGCTCACCCAGGCATCGCTGAGCGTCCATGCGCCGGTTTCCAGAACCGCCGAGCGCGCGTCGATGCGGCCCAAGAAATTGTCGTGCGGGCCATAAAGAAAAATGATCACGTCATCGAGGCGCAAGCCCTGATTGCCGACGCGCAGCGCATGGATCACCGATTGTGCATTTGCATCGCCTTGCCGCAGCCACAGGCCGTTGCGCGAAATCGCGAGTTGCGAAGCCTGGCCGCGAATGTATTTCGCCTCCAGCTCGGAATACTGCACCAGCATGCGCGAGGTCAGCGGTGTCAGCGCCAGCACGGTGAAGACGCCCAGAATGACGGCAACGACCAGCGACGGCGCGAGCAGACTCCAGGCCGATACGCCGGCCGCACGGATGGCGATAAGTTCCTGGCTGCGCGACAGCCGCACGAAGGCGAACACGCCGCCGAGCAGCACCGCGAACGGCATCAGCTTCAGGCCAAGATCGGGAAGTTGCAGCAGCGCCATGCCGATGATGACGACGGTCGGAACGTCTTTCGACGAGGTGTGATCGAACAGGCCGACAATATCCATCGACAGTGCGAGAAACAGAAAGCCCGCATAAAGCGACGCCACGCCAACCGTGAACTGGCGCGCAAGGTAGCGGAACAAAGTCCAGGACCATGTCATGTGGCGGGCTCTGCCACAGGCGTATTGCGGAAGCGGTCGACGATGCGCGCGAACACGCCGCTGTCGAACTCGATCAGCGCGCCGGCCATGCCTGCCAGCGGGATCAGATAGAGGATGAACCACAGATGCGGATT
>DATCFN010000210.1:0-2835 GCA_036509475.1 Rhizomicrobium sp.
GCCGCCGCGCGCGTCGAGCTTTGATGCAGGATCGATCAGGCGGGCGTTCCGGAAGGCGAGGCGCTTCGTCATGTGTTGCGCCCCGCTTTCGCCAAATTGCGATTGAGCGCGTCCAGCACCGCCATGCGAATGGCGACGCCGTTCTCCACCTGCTCCTGAATGACGCTGACTTCCAGATCGTCGGCAACATCGGAGTCGATCTCGACCCCGCGATTCATCGGCCCGGGATGCATGACGAGCGCGCCGGGTTTGGCGAGGCCCAGTTTCTCGCGGTCGAGACCGTAGAAGTAGAAATATTCGCGCGTGGACGGCACCAGCGCCCCGGCCATTCTTTCCAGCTGAAGGCGCAGCATCATCACGATGTCTACGCCCTTCAGGCCTTCGCGCATGTCGGTGAAGATTTCGCAGCCGAGACGGTCGGCATTAGCGGGCAGCAATGTGCGCGGCGCGATCAGCCGCACGCGGGCACCCATGCGGGACAGAAGCAGGATGTTGGAACGCGCCACACGGCTATGCGCGATGTCCCCGCAGATCGCGACGATCAGCCCTTCGAATTTTCGTCCACGGCGGCGGATGGTCAGCGCATCCAGCAATGCCTGTGTCGGATGTTCGTGGCTGCCGTCGCCCGCGTTGACGACGCAGCAATCCACTTTGCGCGAGAGCAGTTCGGCCGCACCGCTGTCCTGATGGCGCACCACCAGAATGTCCGGCCGCATCGCGTTCAGGGTCGCGGCGGTGTCCAGCAGCGTCTCGCCCTTGGCGACAGAGGAATTCTTCACCGCCATGTTGAGCACGTCCGCGCCCAGCCGCTTTCCGGCTAGTTCGAACGAGCTTTGCGTGCGGGTGGAATTTTCGAAGAAGAGGTTGATCAGCGTGCGCCCGCGCAGCAGGCCGGACTTCTTGTCGGCGGCGCGGTTGAGGGCGACATATTCGTCGGCCAAGTCCAGCAAGCCCGTGATCTCGTCAGCCGAAAGGCCTTCGATTCCAAGCAGATGGCTTGCGTAGAGGATAGGGGAGGCGGCGTGGGCCGTGGTCATTAAAGCCGGGCTTATAGAAGTGAGAGGGCGGAAGGGCAAGCTACCTTACTAGGCGTGGCTAATATCCTCCAAAACCCGTCCCGCTGGCTCGGGCAAAAATAAAACACCCACAAGGGAAATCGGGATGGCCAGCAGCGCCACCGATATGGCGGGGTCGTGGGCGTGGAAATGGTCATACCACAATCCTTCCAGGCCCAGCGCCAAGCCGCCCATCATGATTTCCACGGTGTAGCGAAGGCCGCCCACCGTGGCGCGATAGGCTGTCGGCACGATTTCCAGCGCGAAGCCGCCCATGAGCGAGTCTGCCGTGAAGAAGGAATAGAAGGCCGCAACCCAGATCGGCGCGATCGCCCAGCCTTTCAGGCCGCTGTAAAATCCAGCGAAGGCGAATCCGCACAACGCCATCATAATGAAGACCACGAGCTTGCGGCCGAAGCGGTCGCTGGCGCGGCCGGTGAGAATGTTGAGATAGAGCGCGAACAACCCACCGGGAATGACCAGCGCCGTTGTCTGCCATGGGGCGAAGCCCAGCGTCTGCTGCATGTATTTGTTGCCGAGCACCGTGGCCGGGCCGATGGCAAATCCCCAGGCGCCGACAATGATGAAGATGAGCAGGAGGCGCCCTGGATATTCGCGCATCAGCCGCCGCACCATGTCCAGCGCGCCACCGATGCGGGCCCCGAGTTTCTGCACTTCCTCGCTGCGGATTTCGAAGCGCTTGGTTTCCGGCAGCCGGCGGCGCAGGAAGGCAACGAAGAATAGCGACAGGCCGCCGATCACATACATTGCCCGCCAATGGCCGGGCAGGATGTTGACGAAGGCAAAGAAGAGCGACGCAAAGCCCGCACCGAGATAATCCAGCGACGCCAGTGTACCTGCCGCCCAGCCGCGCACATTGGCGGCGACTTCTTCCACGACCACAACAGCGCAAAGCATTTCCTCGGAATAACCGAAGACGCGGGTGAAGACCTGCAGCCAGACAAATTGGGGATAGGTCTGCGCGAAGGCCGTCGCCAGGGTAAAGGCCGCCTGTCCGAAGATTGTGAAAAGCAGCAAGCGCCGCCGACCGACAATGTCCGCGCACAGCGACAGGCCCATGGCCGCGATGGCGGCGAAGCGGAAGAACGTGACGGTGAGCCCGATTTCGTTTTCGGGAATGTGCAGGCTCACCTGGATCTGGGAAATCGCGAAACCGTAAACATTCTGGTCGAAGCCCGCGAACAGCGCTGCCATTCCGACGAGAAGGAAAATGCGCTCTTCACGTCGCGTCATCCCGCCGGGCGGGCGCAAGGGCGACGGCAGCCAGCGGAATTTCGCGGGCAGGCTGTCTGTGTCCGTTGCGCTCATTGCGATGCCATCGTGCGAAGCCTGTCAAGAACGCCCTGCAGGATGTAGGCAGCGGCCATCTTGTCGACCACCTCGCTGCGACGTTTGCGTGACGCATCGGCGTCGATCAACGTGCGCGTGACCGCGGCGGTGGACAGGCGCTCGTCCCAGAACACGATCGGCAACGGCGATCGTGCCGCGAAATTGCGGCCGAAAGCGCGCGCCGATTGCGCGGATGGGCCTTCGGTACCATCCATATTGAGCGGCAGCCCGACAACCAGCCCGCCGATGCCGTGTTTGGCGATGATGGCTTCAATGAGTAGTGCGTCGACACTGAACTTCCCGCGTTTCAGGGTTTCGAGCGGCGTGGCGACGGTCAGCATCGTATCGGACAGGGCAAGACCGATGGTCTTCTCGCCAAGATCAAAGCCAAGCAGCCGTGTGCCGGACACGATGGCAGTGACCAATCCGC
>DATCFN010000211.1:0-5100 GCA_036509475.1 Rhizomicrobium sp.
CAATGACGAAGTTCCTTGTTGCCGTAAGCCTTGCCGTCGCCGTTCTGGGCGGCGCGAGCACTGCGGCGCTCGCCGACATGCATCACGACACGATGCATCACACGATGCGTCACCACGTGATGCATTGCACGTGGGTTCACCACCACAAGCATTGCCGCTAATCCATCAGGGACGTCAGTTCCTGTTGCCAACGCGCGAGAGCCTTCCCGGCTTTCGCGCGTTTCTTTTTGCGAGCGTTCGCACTGACGTACAGTCATATTTTCGGATTGACCCATTCTGCCGCCGGGAGGACGTTTGGCCGTCCAGCTTTACAGGCCCAGGACATCAAAGACGGGCCCGCCCGCCGGGCCGGTCGGCCAAAACGGAGCTACCGCCAAAGCGCGTCTCCCGTGGCCATAAGAGCAAGGGCGCTGCCTTTCGCGACAGCGCCCTTCGTCTGAGAAAATCTCACGCCCTGCGCAGGCTGCGGATCAGACCGAAGATGCTGATCGCGATCCAGAAAATTTCGATGAACAGCGAGGGCCAGTTTATCGCCGTATAGAAAGACGCGAGGATCATTAGCGATCCGACCAAATTGATAAAAGGAAAGTGCCAGTTGTCGGAGGCCAGCCTTCCCGTCTGGTTGGCGAAATAGGCGATCAGGATCGCGATAGACCCGGCGAAACCCGAAATTGTGAAAACATCCAACGTCATCGGTCTTTTCCCTCGAACTTGCCTCTATACCCCTGTTCGGCTATACGCCGCGCCTTCATGGCGGCTGCGGTCGCGGGAGGCCCTTCGGGGTCTATGCCGGATGTCCGGTGTCTCGCGGAACCATAGTCCGGTTCGGCATCCCGCCGCGCCAGACTCCGTAGCCAAAACAGGGACTTAAAAGTATGGCTCTATACGAGCATCTCCTGATCGCGCGCCAGGATATCAGCGCGCAACAGGTGGACGCGCTGGCGACCCACCTCAAAACCATCGTCGAAGGCGAAGGCGGCAAAGTCGAGAAGCAGGAATATTGGGGCCTGCGCGGACTTGCCTATCGCCTGAAGAAGAACCGCAAAGGGCACTATGTGCTTCTCAACATCAATGCGCCGGGCAAGGCCGTTCACGAACTGGAACGCCAGCTCAAGATCAACGAAGACGTGCTTCGCTACATCACCGTGAAGGTGGACAAGTTTGAAGTCTCGTCCAACAAGAACCGCCGCGACGATCGCCCTGAAGGCGAACGCAAAGAAGGCGAAGCCGTCGAAGGAGCAGCCCAATGAGCTACGGTGGAGAACGTTCCGGCGGTGGTGACCGCGGCGGCGATCGTGGTGGACGCGAAGGCGGCGGCCGCGAAGGTGGACGTGGTGGCGATGCGGCCGGTGGCCGTCGTCCCTTCTTCCGCCGCAAGAAGACCTGCCCCTTCTCCGGCGCCAACGCGCCGAAGATCGATTACAAGGACGTGAAGCTGCTGCAGCGCTTCATTTCCGAGCGCGGCAAGATCGTGCCGGCGCGCATCACGGCGGTGTCGAACAAGAAACAGCGCCTGCTCGCCAACGCGATCAAGCGCGCGCGCTTCATGGCGCTGCTGCCTTACGTCGTGAAGTAGGAGAACGACCATGCAAGTGATCCTGCTCGAAAGAGTCGAAAAGCTCGGCCAGATGGGCGACGAGGTGAAGGTGAAAGACGGCTTCGGCCGTAATTTCCTTTTGCCGCAGAAGAAAGCCCTCCGTGCCACCAAGGCGAACCGCGAATATTTCCAGACGCAGAAACAGCATCTGGAAGCGCACAATCTGGAACGCAAGAAGGACGCCGACACCATCGCCAAGAAGCTGGAAGGCAAGACCTTCACGCTTCTGCGTCAGGCCGGTGACCGCGGCCAACTTTATGGCTCCGTCAGCCCGCGCGACATCTCCGATGTCATCACGGCGGGCGGCTTTACCGTCAGCCGCACGCAAGTGCCGCTGGACAAGGCCATCAAGAACATTGGCCTCGTGCCGGTTTCGGTTGTGCTCCATCCGGAAGTGCGCGTAACCATCACGTTGAACGTCGCACGCACCGAAGATGAAGCCGAACGCCAGGCGAAGGGCGAGAACGTCCTCGCCGAACGCAATGCGGATGAAGAAGCCGCTGCCGACGCCAAGAAGAATGCCGAAGCGCTGTTCGAAGATGGCGCTGCGCCAAAGGAAGAAGGCGAAGCGGAAGCCGAATAGGTTTCGCTCCACACAACCTCAGGAAAAGGCCCGCGCAAAACGCGGGCCTTTTTTTGTGCGGCTCAGGCAGGCCACCGAGCAAAACTGTGGCGGGGATGCCGCACAGTATCGTGTTTCGATATTCGGATTCCCGTCGCAATCCTCGGATACAGCAGGCTTTCCGCGCGACTTTTGCGGGTATTAATCGAAGGTAAACAAGGACATGCCAAGAATTTTCGGAACCGCCACGCGCTCAGTCGGTTAATCAGGTTCATGAAAACGGCGTCCTGAACCATGTCCGCATACCAAGCCCGACCCGCAGTCCTCGTCGTCGAAGACGAACCACTCGTCCGCATGTATGCGGTCGATGTGCTGGAGGAGGCGGGGTACGAAGTGATTGAAGCGGTGAACGCGGAACAGGCGCTTGCGCAACTGGACGCCCGGCCCGATGTCAGCGTGATGTTCACCGACATAAACATGCCCGGAAAAATGGATGGCTTCGATCTAGCCCGGGAAGTGAATCGCCGCCGTCCCGATATTCACTTGATACTTACCTCGGGGAAAATGCGGCCCGATCAACGCGCGCTGCCGCAGATCAAGGCTTTCGTGGCCAAGCCCTACACCGCCGAGCGGCTTACGAATCTCCTCAGCACCGTCTTCTCCTGACGGCGCGCTTTATTTCTTTTATGCCAAAGCATCTTTCAATTCGGACTCGCCCGGGCCGGTGCTGGACGTTGAGAGATGCTTGTCCTTTTCCCAAAGGAACATGAAAGTACCGAAGATCATGTTCACATGACCCTCCTCGTCGCCAAGCGGGGTCAGCAGGGCGTCAAACAGTTTCAGGCCCTGCGAGTAGAATTTTCCCGAGCCGCGCATCCGTACCGGCGCACGCCGCGCCATCGCTTCACGATGCGCAGCGATCGTCCGCTCGACGGTCTCCGTGCCAAACGATGCAAGCGCCTCGCTCATCAAGCGGCCGGTCGGATTTCCGGAAAAATAGTCGTGTAACCGCCTGCCGATCAGGCGGTAGCGAAAATCCTCGCCGCCTCCGACGATGTCTATCAACACGATATGGGGCAGATGAGGTTTCAAGTCCGCGGGATGGATATCCAGGCGCCGGGGCATCGCCCGATCGCCTTTTTGCCGCCACCAATAGTCACGCACAAAGGTAAGCAAAGGTGGTTCTGGGATTGGTGGATCGATTTCAACGTCTGATCTTTCCATCGTCTGTCCCCCACCCCGTCGAATCCCAGTATAGGGCAAGATGAGAATTACCAATGACTGTAAAAGAACATGACCTTAGGCTCCCGCGACTCTCAATTTTTGGCCTCGTTCGCATACGCAGCATGGGCTATAGTCCCGGCCCGAAAAGCCCGCTGACGAGGCCACGCCATGTCCATTGTCGTTCAGAACAAGCGCGTCACCGTTCCGGAAATTCGCGCGCACAAAAATGAAAAGCCTGTGGTGTGCCTTACCTGTTATCACGCGCACACCGCCCGGCTGCTCGATCAACATGTCGATCTCATGCTGGTCGGCGACAGCCTCGGCATGGTGATGCACGGCATGGAAAACACGCTGGGTGTCACGCTCGACATGATGATCCTGCACGGCAAAGCCGTGATGCGCGGCAGCAAGCATGCGCTCGTCGTTGTCGATATGCCGTTCGGCTCTTATGAAGAATCGCCGCAGGTGGCGTTTCGCAATGCCGCGCGCGTCATTCAGGAAACCGGTTGCACAGCGGTCAAAATGGAAGGCGGCACGCGCATAGCCGACCAGATCCGCTACCTGACAGAGCGCGGTATTCCTGTGATGGGGCACATCGGCCTCACGCCGCAAATGACCCAGGTGTATGGCGGGTTCAAAACCCAGGGCCGCACCGAGGCCGAATGGCCTGCCATCGAAGCCGATGCCCGTGCCGTTGCCGATGCCGGAGCATTTTCGGTGGTGCTGGAGGGGATGGCCGAACCGCTGGCGGTAAAGATCACCCGGGATATCGCCATACCCACCGTGGGAATCGGCGCGTCGGCGGAATGCGACGGTCAAATTCTCGTTATGGAGGACATGTTGGGTCTGAACCCGAACCCGCCGAAATTTGTCCGCCAATACGCCCAACTGGGTCCGGATATCGAAACTGCCGTTCAGGCCTATGCGGCGGATGTCCGGGCGCGGCGCTTCCCCGGCAAGGAAAACGTCTATTCCATGAAGAAGGCCGGTTAATACCGGTCTATTGCGCGTGTTTCATGGCCGTGCGAGTTGCGCGGACCCATCTGAGCGGCTAATCATCCCGCGCTATCAAGGCTTTGGCTGGGCCCTGCCCTCGAAAGGATTTCCGTGTCCGACATCTTCCACGAAGTCGAGGAAGAAGTCCGCCGCGAGCGTTACGAAAAGCTCTGGAAAGAGTACGGCGACTACATCATCGCAGCCGTCGCTTTTGTCGTGATCGCCGCCGCGGGCTTTCAACTCTGGCGCTACTATGAGCAGCGCCAGCAGATGCGCGCCTCTGCGGAATACAGCCTTGCGCAGCAGCTTCTGGATTCGGGCCAGTCTCCGGCTGCGGCAGAGGCGTTCGGCAAACTGGCCAGCGACGCACCCGGCGGATACGCACAGGTCGCACGCCTTCAGGAGGCTGGTGCTCTGGCCATGTCCGGCCGCATCAACGATGCCGTGAAAGTGTACAAGGAAATCGCTGCCGGTAGCGGCGATCCCATGCTGGCGGCCGTGGCGCGCATTCGCGCGGCGTGGATCACGGTGGACGATACACCGCGATCGGATGTCGCGGCATTGCTTGCGCCCCTGACAGATCCGGCAAATGCCTGGAATCCTCTCGCGCGCGAAGTGCTGGCCTATGCCGATTTCCACAGCGGCGCGAACAAGCAGGCGTTGGCGGAATACAAGAGCCTCGCCACGGACAAGAACGCGCCCACGTCGTTGCACGAACGCG
>DATCFN010000212.1:0-2611 GCA_036509475.1 Rhizomicrobium sp.
TTTCGGCGGAAAGGGCGATCTGGTCGATGGGCCGTTCGTCCATGCGCGGGCACATGATGGCGGGATCGAGCATGCCGGTCTTCGCCACGACATGGCGGTTGCGGATGCCAGAAGCCTTGTAGATGAACTCGTCGCTGGACTTGAGCTGGGCGTGCATGCGCCCGGCGTGAATATCGCCGGCATGCGCGTCGTTATGCTCGCGCACATACTCGTTATACGCCTCGATCAATTCAGCGTTTGTGATCCGGTCCGGCGGGACGAACAGTCCCGTTCCGCTGATCGCGATTCTGGTCACGCGCCCCAACACCTTGAAACATTTGCTCCTTAGGCTGACAGTGCAGCGCAGCAAAGGCAAGCGATGATGGCTTGCCCGCCGTTCAGTGGATTTTCCGCAGGATGACGCTGCCTGCGGAGTAGCCCGCTCCGAAGGAGCACAACAGGCCAATATCCCCCGCCTTCATATCCGCGCTGTGCTTGTGGAATGTGATGACGGAGCCTGCCGAGCTGGTGTTGGCATATTCCGCAAGGATATTGGGCGCTTCGCCGGCCACTGGATCGCGCCCCAGGACACGCCGCGCGATCAACTCGTTCATGTTGATATTGGCCTGATGCAGCCAGAGCCGCCGAAGCTGGGCCGGTGCGATGTTGTTTTCCGCCAGATGCGCGACTAGCATTTCGGCGACCATCGGCACCACTTCCTTGAAGACCTTGCGGCCCTCCTGCACGAACAGCTTGTCCGGCTTGCCCACGCCTTCGGGCGCGGCGCGGTTGAGAAAGCCGAAATTGTTGCGAATGTTGTTGGAGAATTTCGTCTTCAACTTCGTGGCGACGATTTCCCACGCGTTCGCGCCGGCGGCTTTTGCGGCAGGTTCGACGATGAAGGCGGTCGCCACGTCGCCGAAGATGAAATGGCTGTCACGGTCACGAAAGTTCAGATGGCCGGAACAAATTTCCGGATTGCAGACCAGTATCGCGCGCGCGTGACCGGCCGCGACCATGTCTGCGGCTGCCTGCAATCCGAACGTCGCGGAGGAGCAGGCGACGTTCATGTCGAACGCGAATCCGTCGATGCCGAGCGCTTCCTGCACCTCGATCGCCATGGCGGGATAGGCGCGCTGCATGTTCGACGCGGCGACAAGAACGCCGTCTATGTCTTCCGGCTTGCGGTCGGCGGCTTTCAGCGCGTCGCGCGCGGCGGTCACCGCCATCTCGGCCAGAATGGAAATCTGGTCGTTCGACCGTTCCGGCAGTTGTGGGCACATGATGTCGGGATCGAGGATGCCGTCCTTGTTCATCACATAGCGGTTGGCGATGCCGGACGCCTTGAGCACGAATTCGGTGCTGGACGGCGTCAGCGCTGCAACCGTTCCCGCCGTGATGGCGTCGGCATTCGCGGCATTGAACCTGCGCACATATTCGTTGAAGGCGGCAACAAGTTCGTCGTTGGAAATCGCTGCGGCGGGCGTAAATAACCCGGATCCGCTCAAGGCCATCGCTGTCACGGACGGCTCACCCCGTTTGTTTTGCGCGGGAAAACTGGGCCAAGGCCACGCCAAACACAAGCATATTGGCGCGGGCGCGCGAGGCCGCTATGGAAGGCTCATGGTGCAGCGCGAAACGGCTTTGGTTTTGTTTTCCGGCGGTCAGGATTCGACGGCCTGTCTGGCATGGGCGCTGGATCGCTTCGCGCACGTCGAGACGGTGGGCTTCGATTACGGTCAGCGTCACCTGGCGGAAATGTCGGCGCGGCCTCGCGTGCTGGCGGCGATGCGCGAAGGCTTTTCGCAATGGCGGGCACGGCTCGGCGACGATCACGTTCTTCCTATCGATACGTTGAAAGCGATTGGCGGCAGCGCGCTTACGGAGAACACCAAAATCGAAATGGGCGCGAACGGCTTGCCGACAAGTTTCGTGCCGGGGCGCAATATCTTCTTCCTGACTGCAGCCGCGGCGCTGGCCTATCGGCGTGGAATCCGCGACCTCGTCGGCGGCATGTGCGAGACGGATTTTTCCGGCTATCCCGATTGCCGCGACGACACGATCAAATCCACGGCCAAGACAGTGAGCCTCGGCATGGATGCGCATTTCGAGATTCACACGCCGCTGATGCGATTGGATAAGGCGCAGACATGGGCGCTGGCGGAGCAACTCGGCGGCAAGGCGCTGGTCGATCTCACCATCGAAGAAACCGTCACCTGCTATGAAGGCGACCGCGTACATCGTCACGCCTGGGGTTTCGGCTGCGGCAAATGCCCCGCCTGCGATCTGCGCGCGAAGGGCTATAAGAAGTTCGTCGCGAAATGACGTATATCCCTTATTGTCATGGCCCGGCTTGTCCGGGCCATCCATCTTGAACGGACGAAAATGGATTGCCCGCATAAAGCGGGCAATGACGATTCAAGTATCGGAAAAGTTCAGATGACTTATTCGGTCAAGGAGATCTATTACACGCTGCAAGGCGAGGGTGCGCAGACAGGCCGCGCGGCGATGTTTCTGCGCTTCGCCGGATGCAATCTGTGGACGGGGCTTGAGCGTGACCGCGACAAAGCCGTCTGCACATTTTGCGATACGGATTTCGTCGGCACGGACGGTCCCGGCGGCGGCAAATTCA
>DATCFN010000213.1:0-3751 GCA_036509475.1 Rhizomicrobium sp.
GATCCCGGTTCCGGCAGCAGCGAGATCAGTCTGGGAAATGCCACGAGCATGTCGTCCTTCACGCAGGTGACGGGCTCGAACGCATTGACGCTCGGTTTGCAGGGAAATGCGGCGCCGCGATTTTTTCTGTCCGCCGGAACATTGGAGCCGCGTTTCTATGACGCCACGCTCCGCTTCGCGGACGATGCCCGCAAAGCGGGTCACGATGTGAAACTGGAAACGACGGTGAGCGGCCACACACTGACGATCTTTTCGCCGATGCTGGCGGACGGCCTCAAATGGGCCTTCGCGAAAACGAATTAGAGTTTGGTCCATACCGCGATTTCGTTGCCGTTGGGATCGCGGAAATGAAAACGCCGGCCGCCGGTGAATTCCTGACGCTCGGTGATTTCCGCGCCCGCGCTGCGCACCTTGGCCTCCATGGCATCGAGATCCTTGGCAAACAGGACGAGCAGCGCGCCGCCGGTCGCAATCACTTTGCGCTCGGCGTTGAAGCCGCCTTCGCGGCCGCCGAACTCGAACGCGACATAACCGGGGCCATAGTCCGTGAAATTCCAGCCGAACACTGTGCCGTAGAAGGCCTTCGTCGCCGGAATGTCTGAAGCAGGAAGTTCGATGTAGTCGAGCGCGCCGTCCGCCGTCATGGGTCACCTGTATGTTCTTTGTTTGTTCTATATCGGAGACCTCCGCGAGTCAACGGCTCGCGGAGGCCAAGTGCCTATCCGGGCATCGCGCCGGTATAGACCGAACTGGGACGCAGCAGGCGGCCCAGCCTCTGCTGTTCGCGCGCATGGGCCGTCCATCCGGCGGAGCGCGCGACGGCGAAAATCGGCGTGAAGCACTGGCGCGGAATCTTCAGCGCATCCAGAAGAATGGCGGTGAAGAATTCGACGTTGGTGTCCAGCGGGCGGTCCGGCTTGGACTTCGCCAGCGCCTTGCGCGCATAAGATTCCACTTCCGCCGCGAAGGGCAGGTCGATGGAATTGGCGCCCAGCGTGTTCACGACCGATTTCAAAACGTCCGCACGCGGATCGCGCACGCGATAGATGCGATGACCAAAGCCCATCAACCGCTCGCCGCGCGACAGCGCACCGTTGATCCACGGTTGGATGCGTTCGCGTGTGCCGATGGCATCGAGCATTTCCAGCACGGGCTCCGGCGCGCCGCCATGCAGCGGGCCGGTGAGCGCGCAATAGCCGCCGGTGATCGCGGCGAAGAGAGCGGCCTGTGTTGAAGCAATCACGCGCGCGGTGAAGGTGGACGCATTCATGCCGTGATCGCTGACCGTCACCAGATAGGCGTCGAGCGCCTGCGCCTCGGCGGCAGAGGCCGGAACGCCGCGCAACATGCGCAGCGTGTCGGCGGCGTGGCCGCGCGTCGGATCGGGCGCGATCGGTGCTTCGCCATTCGCGCGGCGCACCAGCGCGGCCGCGATCACCGGCAACGCGCCGACAATCGTGGCATCGTCGATCAGTCCATGTTCGGCACGAAGCGCCGCCGCGCCCGCGCGAAATCCATCGACCACCGACAGGCCTTCGCCGGCGGCGAGAAGTTGCGGCAACCGGCGAAAGGCGCGCACGCGGCCATCGCCCAGCGCGGCACGGACTTCGGCCTCGCTCGTCGGTATCGCTTTGGCCAGCGACCAGAGCCGCGCCGTGACGCCCTCGAAACTGGTCTTGGCCGCAAGGTCGGCGACCCATTCGCCCGCGATGATGAGTTCGCCTTTTTCGCCATCGACATGGCTGAGCGCGGTTTGCGCGGCGGCGACCCCGTCGAGGCCGATGGGGGATTTGGCTTGGACCGTCATGGAAATCTCCTTGTTGCGTTGCAACAAAGATCGGGTGGCTGGCTTTATTGATCAATCTTGATTAGCTTGATCAACATGAATAATTCCGACGAACCCCTTTATCTCTCCGCCGGCGAGGCCGCGTCCGAGCTGTCGATCTCGCCGGCCACGCTTTACGCCTATGTCAGCCGCGGGCTCGTCCGTTCCGAGCCGACCGGCGAAGGCGCCCGCGCACGGCGATACCGCGCCGAGGACGTGCGCAGCCTCAAGAATCGCCGCGCGCCGATGGTGGAGGGGCAGGGGCTGAAAGCGGCGGATTTGCCGGTGCTGGATTCGGCCATTTCCACCATCACCGAAGATGGGCCGATCTATCGCGGCGTGAACGCCATTTCGCTGTCCGAAAAAGCGACGTTCGAACAGGCGGCGACGCTGCTGTGGGATTCCAAATCTGCGGATCCTTTCGCGAAATCCAACCTGCCCGTGATCTCGCAGGCGATGCGCGAAATTCTGCACGCCACGAAAGTCGCGCCGCCGATTGACCGCGCCGTGGCCGTCCTGTCGCAAGCCGCCGAAGCCGATCCGCGCGCCTATAACAGCGTCAGCGAAGGCCGCGCGGCAACAGGTGCGCGCATCCTGCGCCTCGTCGTGGCCACGATGATTGGAACGGAGCCCTCCGCCGATCCGCTGCACAAGCAGATCGCGCGCGCCTGGGCGCCGAAACACAAACACGCCGAAGACCTCATTCGCCGCGCGCTGGTTCTGCTCGCCGATCACGAACTCAATTCTTCGACATTCACAGTGCGCTGCGCGGCCTCGACCGGCATTTCGCTTTACGACGCGGTGATCGCGGGACTGGTGGCGCTGAAAGGCCCGCGCCACGGCGGCGTCGGGCCGCTGGCGTCGAAACTGGTGGACACGCTGGTCGAAGGCGACGTCGCCGCCATCGTGCGCGAGCGCGTCGCGCTGGGCGAACGCTTCCCCGGCTTCGGTCACATGGTCTATCGCGACGGCGATCCGCGCGGCATCGCGATGCTCGACAGTCTCATCAAGGCGGGCGCGGACAAGCGGCTTGCCATCGAAGTGCCCGAGCGCATCAAGGAGGCGACCGGCGCCTTTGCCAATTGCGATTATGCATTGGCGATCATGCGCCGGCTGCTGGGCATCCCCGCAGGCAGCGAGACAACGATCTTCGCGATGGCGCGCGTGGCCGGATGGATCGCCCATGCCACCGAGCAACTCGAAACCCGCAGGCTCATTCGCCCCCGTGCGCGCTATGTGGGCCCGGCGCCGGTGAGCAGGCGATAGACGCCGGTTTCTCGAATTTCGCGGTCTTCGAGATCGCGTGTGACTGTCACATTGTAGAGCGCTACGCGTTCCACACCCGACTTGGGAAAATAGGAACGCCCCGGATCGCCGATCAGCGTGGCGCCCGGTCGCGCGCGCAGCCAGTCCAGCAACCGCTCCGCAAGCGGCCGCTCGTAGCACAGATCACCGACGAGAATGACGTCCCAGCCGCCATCGCTGCCGATCATGTCGTTTGTTGTCGTGGCAATGGTGACGCTGTTGGCTTTCGCGTTGAGCACGATGGCGGCTTGGGCATAGACGTCTATGTCCGCCGATAGAACGGACGCGGCGCCCGCCTTCATCGCCGCGATCCCGACAAGGCCAGATCCGGCGCCCAAATCCAAAACCGATTTGCCGCGCACCACGTCCGGGTTGTCGAGAACATACCGCGCCAACGCCTGACCGCCCGCCCAGGCAAAAGCCCAATAGGGCGGCGGCACGCCCATCGCCTCGAGTTCGTCCTCGCTTTTGCGCCACAGCGGCACCATCTCGGTCGCCAGATGCAGGACAATCTCCGGCACCAGCGGCGGCGCGATCAGCACTGTGTTTTGCAGGATGAAATCGGATGGGTTCAAGCGCTGCGCCGCGCGAAGGCGAAGATCGCGCCGACGAAGATCAGCA
>DATCFN010000214.1:0-2360 GCA_036509475.1 Rhizomicrobium sp.
AACTGCAAGCACGACGACAGGTTACGTCGTCGCAAAAAATTCAAATCATTTAGAAAATTGGAGCGGGCGAGGCGATTCGAACGCCCGACCCTAACCTTGGCAAGGTTATGCTCTACCCCTGAGCTACGCCCGCGATCCAAGTGGACGGTGGTTATGACGAACCGGCCTCTCAGGGTCAATAGTCTTGATATTTCAAGGTTTCCACCGGATTAGCCCGGCTCATCTCGAATGGCGGTTCGCCCAGCCCGGCTTCCAGGGCCGCCATCAGGGCTGTGCCTCAAGGGCTGCGAGACGCTCTTTATATAGCCGGCTGATACAGGTCGCTGCGCCGCCGCCGACGCAGGCGGTGTTGCGCTTGGCCAGCCAGGCGCGTTGGGCGTTGCGGACCGCATCTTTCTCCGCGCCCTCGGACGCGATGCCCAGCTTGGTGCGATAGACACCGGCCGTCTGCCGATCAAGCCGCGCGAGCGTCACGTCCGAACAAATGGTCTTTTCCAAATTCGTCTTCGCAGTGGTGCAGTCGAAAGAGGCGACCGGGGCGCGCCAGTCCTTTCGATAGAAACCGCGCAGGGCCGACAGCGCGATTTTCGTTTCCTGCGGTCCGGCCGCGTAAGATGCAACGGCATAGGGCGCGAACTGGATGTCGAGCTTGTCCGGTAACAGCGAGAAGTTTGCGAAGTTGCTCCAGTCCGGTCCGGCACCACCTTTGATCTGGTCGGTACTATCCGTGCTGTCGCCCAACTGCTTGTCGAGGTCGGCAATGGCAAGCGCGCTTATCCGGGCCAATCCCTTATCGGTGAAAATTTCTGGCAGATAGACCCGCCAGCCATCGGGCATGAGAAAGTCCATTGCCTGCAGCGTGATGTCGCCATGCGCGCCGCCGGCGTACATGTCCTCGGTGAAAACCACGGCGAAGATCGCGTCGTCATTCCGCTTTATGTCTGGCTCGATATAGAGCGAGTAGGCGCCCACCGACATGTCGTTGTCGGCCGCTTGGGTACGAAAACTAGCGACTTCTTTCTTTGCCCAGTCCGCGATAGCCGTATCGACGGCCTTATTGCCTGTCTGCGGATATTGGACCTTGATGTCATAAGTTTTGGTCTTCGCCTGAATCGTCGCCATCTCTACGGGCAATTTGCCGGCGGCAAACGCGGGGGTAGCCATGAGCGTGAGTGCTATCGCGATGCAGGCGAGGCGCATGGCAGGTTTCTCCGATTGGACGTTGTGGCGTTTCCGACGCCGCTCTAAATCTAGATCATGACCATGGTCACGGATACCGATCTCTTTGCGCGCCTGGATGCGCTGGGCATTGCGCATAAGACTTACGAGCACGCACCGGTGTTCACGGTGGAGGAGGCAGCCCATCTCTATGAGAGCCAGCCGGGCGGCCACACCAAGAATCTGTTTTTGAAAGATCGCAAGGACGGGTTATGGCTCATCGTTTGCCGCGATGCGTTGCGCGTCGATATGGGCGGTCTTTCGAAAGCATTGGACGCACCGCGTTTTTCTTTCGGTTCGGCGCGGTTGCTGGTGGAAACACTGGGTGTCCAACCCGGATCCGTTACGCCCTTTGCGTTGATCAACGATCCGGCTGGCAAGGTGCGCGTCGTTCTGGATGCGGGCATGTTCACTTCCGACACGCTCAATTTTCACCCGCTACGCAACGACCGCACGACGGCCATCGCCTCACAAGACCTTCTGACATTCGTCCGGGCCAGCGGGCACGAACCGATCATCGCGAATATCCCGGAGCGCAATCCATGAAACCGGTATCTCCTCTTGGCCCGCGCGTATTATCCGGAAAATTCGTAACGCTCGAACCGCTGCAAGAGCGCCACCTCGCCGACATGCGGGTGGCCGCGGCCGTTGATCCCGACATCTGGCGTTACATTCCCGTCGATCCGCAAAAAGGTTTCGCCGCGCGCCTGCCTTGGATGATGGACGAAAATGCCAAAGGCACGATGATCACCTTTGTCGTGCGCCGAATGTCCGACAGTGCCATCGTCGGCTCGACATCCTATCTCGCGATCGCGCCAAACGATGCACGGGTGGAGATAGGTTTCACCTGGTACATTCCGCAGGCGCATGGTGGCCCGGTCAATCCGGAGTGCAAATATCTGCTTCTGCAAAACGCTTTCGCCGCGCATTACAACCGGGTGGAGTTCAAGACCGATTCCAAGAATGCGCGGTCGCGCGCGGCATTGAAGAAACTGGGCGCGACGGAAGAGGGTGCGCTGCGCGGCCATATGTGGATGCCCGGCGGCGGCTATTTCCGCGACTCCGTCTATTTTTCGATTCTCGCCGCCGAATGGCCGGCGGTGAAGGCTGCGCTGGAGAAGCGCGTTGCCGAATTCTGGTCG
>DATCFN010000215.1:0-2019 GCA_036509475.1 Rhizomicrobium sp.
CCGATGCGAAGCCGGTACCAAATGCCCTTGTCGCCAAGATCCGCCTTGCGCACGTCTTCGGAATAACCGCCCGCTACTGGGTGTTTTGCCTGATAGGCCTTCCACGCCGCGTCGGCGTCGGCTTGCGACTTGTAAGCCCCAATCTGCAGCGCGTAGGCGCCACCGGCCGATGCGGCAACTTCCGGTTTCGGCTTGGCAGCCTCCGGCGCGGGCGCAGGCGTCAGCGGTGCAGGAGCGGCCGTCGATACAGGGGGCGCGGACTGTTGCGCCACAGCGGTCTGCGGTTTCGGGGCCACTGGCTTCTCAGCCATTGGCGTCGTCTTCAGCGCCGGAGTTTCGGGCTTGGACGCGGCATGCATCGCAATTATTGCGGGCTTCGGAACCGGCGGCGCGGTCACGGCGGGTTTGGCGACCACGGGTGCGGGCGTTGCAGGCTTGGTCATTTCGCTCGGCGGCGGGCTGCTGTCGTCATTGTCATCGGCGGGTGCCGGCTGCTGATAGATTTTAAGGCTGCGCTGACCGCTCTGCTCATCCGTGGCGGCTTCTTTTACGGGCCCTGGCGCCGCGACGATCATACGCGGCGCGTCTGATCGGCCGCGCTGCACACCTTGGCTGTAAGCCAGCCAGACAACGCCGGCGAAGGCCGCCGCGACCAAAAGAGCGATGACGATGACAAGCGGCAGGCGCGAGCCCTCCTCGTCCATGTCCTGCTCGTCGTCATCGAAGACGCGGATGTCATCATTCGGCGGCTCATAAACGCCACGCTCGAAACTGGGCATGAGACTTCCTCAGCGAATCTGGAACCTCGCGAATCTAGCACCCCAACGAGGCCGAATCACGGACGAAGAATCGCGATTTCGCGCAGATTTGCCCGGCTTCAGAGGCCGGCCTTTGAGCCGACCACCCGTTTGTGCTCCAGCAGCGCGTAACTGTCGGTCATGCCCGCGATGTAATCGCGCACCACCGACACGGTACGGGCGTCACCGGCCGCGCCGCAGGCATTGGCCCAATCCGGGGGCAGCAATCCCGGTTTTGCATCAAAAGTCTCGAACAATGCGGTCACCACAGCCTTTGCTTTGTTCATCGGCCCCATGACCTGCGGATGGCGATACATGTGGGTGAACAGGAAGTTCTTGAGCGCCTTCACCTGCCCGGCCATGCCGTCCGAAAAAGCCGCCATTGCCTGTTTTTGCGCACGAACATCGGCGGCGGAGTGCGGAGCGGCATCGGCGATGCGTCGCCGTGTCTCGAAAAGAAGATCGTTTATGAGAGCGCTCATAAAGCGGCGCACGATCTCCCCGATCATACGCCCTAGCTCCAACTCACCGTATTGCGCCATCACTGCGGAAACATGGGGGCCAACCAGCGGCGCGTCGCGCAGATCAGCCACGCTGAACAGTTCCGCGCGCAACCCATCGTCGATGTCGTGATTGATGTAGGCGATGTCATCGGCCATCGCTGCGACCTGCGCTTCCAATCCGGGCCAAGTCGCAAGGTCCAAGGACCATTTCGCGTTGAAAGAGACGATCGGTCCCGGAATCGGCCTGACCAGATCCGTGATTGGGCCGTTGTGTTTGACCATGCCTTCGAGCGTTTCCCACGTCAGATTGAGGCCATCGAACTGCGCATAGCGATGCTCCAATTGCGTCACCAGTTTCAGCGCATGGGCATTGTGATCGAACCCTCCGAATGCCGCCGTGGCCGCGCTTAGAGCCTCCTCGCCCGCGTGGCCGAACGGCGTGTGGCCCATGTCGTGCGCAAGGGCCACGACCTCGGCGAGGTCTTCATCCAGCGCCAGCACGCGCGCCGTCGAGCGCGCGATCTGCGCCACTTCCAGCGAATGGGTCAGCCGCGTGCGGTAATAATCGCCTTCATGCTGCACGAAGACCTGCGTTTTGTGCTTCAGCCGCCGGAACGCCGCCGAATGGATGATCCGGTCGCGGTCGCGGCTGTAGCAGGTGCGCGTGGCGCTTTCCGGCTCCGGGAAAAAGCGCCCACGGCTGTCCGCAGGCCGCGTGG
>DATCFN010000216.1:0-9576 GCA_036509475.1 Rhizomicrobium sp.
AAAATGATTTTGGACCGTGGCGCGGCTTCGACTACGCGATCCACGCCATGCATGTCGCGAGCTTCCGAGGCCAGCCTGTCGGGCATTACGGCCGCTGGGTGCAGAAGAATTATCCCGAACTGTTCAAGATGGCGGCGCCGCTTCTTAACGCGGCAGGCGGGGGCGATACAGGTGCGCCGGAAACATTCAACAACCCAATGCCCCGCGAAGCCTATCATACAGACTGGCTCGCGGGTCTTGCCGTGGAATGGCTGAAAACTCTCGACCCCGATCAAGACTGGTTTCTATGGTTGAGCTTTCCCGACCCGCATCATCCATGGGATCCGCCGGAAGCGGAGAACAGGCGTTGCGATTGGCGCGATTTGCCGCTGCCGGACGGCCATCCCGGCTCGCCCGAAGCGATCCGCAAAATCCTGGCGCAGAAACCGGCGCATTGGCTCGCCTATTACGACGGACAGTTCGCGAATATCGAAGGCGGCCCCATGAACTTCACGCCGCAACAGCTCAGCCATGACAATGTGCGCGAGATCAATGCAAAAGTTCATGTGATGAACGAGTTGGTGGACGAAGCCATCGGTAAGGTCATGGGCGAAATCAAGGCCCGAGGCTGGAACGACGACACGGATGTGATTTTCACAACGGATCACGGAGAGCTGCAGGGCGATTTCGGCTTCGTCTACAAAGGACCGTGGCATGTGGATGCGCTGATGCGCTTGCCATTCATCTGGCGCCCCGCGCCGAATGCGAAGGTGAAACCCGCGACGGTGGAACAGCCGGTGGAGCAGGTCGATCTGGCCACGACCTTCGCAGCGATTGCCGGTGTCGAACCGGCGGAATGGATGCAGGGCAAAATCCTTCCGACCTCGGAGGATGGCTCGCGGGAGCGTGCGTTCTGCGAATGGGACAGCCAGTTCCCCGGCTACGGCTTCCACTTCCGTTCAATTTATCGCGATGGCTTCATGCTCACGCGTTACGAAAAATCCACGCAGGGACAGCCCAACGGTTTGGAAGTGAATTTTCCGGCGTTCGGCGGCATTACGACAAAAGTTCAATATGACGGTACGGAAGGCGAACTTTACGACCTGAAAAACGATCCGAGACAGTGGGAGAATTTGTGGGACGATCCCAAACATCGTACGCGCAAGACCGACCTGATCGCGGATATGTATGACAACATGCCGCCGGAGCGCGAACCGAAGCTGAAAGTCGAAGCGCCCGCTTGATTGCGCCTCCCATAGTCTGACAAGCTGTCAGCAGCCGCGCGAAAGACGTGGCCGATCAAGGGAGACTTAGATATGGCGCTCATCATCTATGGCGGTTCGCTGTCGCCATTCGTGCGCAAAGTCCTTATCGCGCTGGCGGAAAAGGGCGTCGAGGCGACGGTCGAAAACGTCAACCCGTTCGCGCCGCCGCCGGAATTTGCGGCGATCAGCCCGCTGAAGCGGATTCCCGTCCTGCGTGATACCGATGTGCCGGAGCCCAACACGCTGCCGGACTCCTCGGCGATCTGCGATTATCTTGAGCAGAAATTTCCCAATCCTCCGCTCTATCCCAAAGATCCGTTCCAGCGCGCCCGCGCACTCTGGTACGAAGAATATGCCGACTCCCTGATGGCGGTGACCATTGGACCCGGCCTGTTCTTCGAGCGCGTGGTGAAAAAGATGATGCGCCAGCAAACCGATGAGGCCGTCTGCCAAAGAACCCTGCACGAGAAATTGCCGCCGATCATGGATCATCTGGAAAAGGAGCTGGGCGGCAAAACATACTTCGTCGGCGAAGCCTTTTCGATTGCCGATTTGTCGATCGGGACAATGTTTGTGAATTTCGAATTCGCCGGGGAAGTTATAGACGGCGCGCGTTGGCCCAGGCTTGCGGCTTATGTAAAGCGCATACATGAGAGGCCGTCTTTCAAGGCGTTGATCGCCAAGGACACGCCGCTCGTCCAACGATTCCGCGCGGCGTAAGCACCGGTGCTGAAACCCGATCGTGTGAACAATTCAGGCGCCGAACGCGTCGGCTTCTTCCGGCTGATTTCTTTCGTGCTGCCGGCTGTCTCACTGGCTGCCGTCGGATTGCCGCTTGTTGTTCACCTGCCGCAATTCTACGCGTCCAGGGAAATCGGGTTGAGCCTGGTCGTTACCGGCTCCGTGTTTACGCTGATGCGCCTGCTCGATGTGATCATCGATCCTGTCGCGGGCTATGTGAGCGATCGCTGGCGGACGCGCTTCGGCCGCAGGAAGCCCATGATCGCATTGGGCGCGCCGCTTCTGGCCGTCGGAATCTGGATGGTGTTCGTGCCGGGAGGGCCGGTCAGCGCCGTGCATCTCGGCTTCTGGCTGTTCGTGATGTATCTGGGTTATTCGATGTGTCTCATCCCGCATCTTTCCTGGGGCGCGGAACTTAGCGGCGACTATCACGAACGAAGCCGCGTCTTCGGTTGGATGCAAGGCTTCACCGTGGCCGGGATGATGGGCGTTCTCGTACTGCCCGCCATTCTTGAGCACCTCGGCGTCGCGCAGCATGCGATCCAGATCATGGCAATGGCGACGTTCGCGATCGTGACGCTTGTTCCCGGCGTCGTGCTCTGCCTGTGGGTCGTGCCGGAAGCTGAGGTGAAACTCAGCACGCATGCGCCGCTCTGGCCCACGCTCAAATTCCTCCTGCGCAGCCGCGCAATCCGGCAGGTGATGGCGGTGGATTTTACCGAGTCCGTCAATCAGGGCGGCCGCGGTGCGATGTTCTTTTATTTCGCCAGCATTGCGCTCGCCGTGCCGCAGGCGGCCAATACGATTTTGCTGGTCTATTTCGTGACCGGCGTGGCCTGTATTCCTCTCTGGATGGCGTTGTCGCGCCGCATCGGCAAGCACAGGGCATTGATGGCGTCGTATATCTACGGCTTCTGCATGGCGCCTCTGCTTGTTGTGATCCCGGCGGGAAATGTCCTGGCGGCGACGGTTGCGCTGGCGCTGTCCGGTGCAAATTACGGCGCTCCGGCGTTCCTGATCCGCTCCATGATGGCCGATGTGGCCGATGCCGATGCCGTCGAGAACAACGTCGAACGCGCCGGGCTGATGTATTCTTTCTTGTCGCTCACCAGCAAATTCGGTATTGGCCTTTCCGTTCTTCTGACCTTCTATGTGCTCGCGGCTATCGGCTTCGATCCCAAAGCGGCGGTGCATGCGCCGGGCCTCGCAGGGCATTTGCGCATCGTCTACGTGGCTTTTTCCGTTCTGCTTGGCGCCATCAGCCTTCTGCTGGTTCTGGGCTATCCCATCGATGAGAAAAAACAGCGCGCCTTGCGCGACGAGATAGAGCGCCGCAGCGGAGAAATCACGCCTCTTGGTATCGAGGACGACGGCGCCGTTCGCGTGGCGGACTCGGGAACACCGGCATTGGCAGCCAAGCAAATTCCGGGGAATTGATCTTGCGCTTCCGCCACGTCGACGGGCGTCAGCGCTTTTTATTGTTTTTCTTGCGGCCGGCGAACTGGTTGAAGGCTTCGACCAGCCCGGAAAACGCGACCGCGAAGTAGAGATAGCCGCGCGGAATATGGACATGCGCCGCATCCGCCGTGAGCGCCATGCCGATCAGCAACAGGAAGCTCAGACCCAGCATTTTCACCGTGGGATTTTCCGCGATGAATTTCGAAACCGGCCCGGATGCCGCCAGCATGATCAGCATGGCCAGCACGATGGCCGCGATCATCACCGACAGATGCTCGGCCATGCCGACCGCGGTGATGACGGAATCCAGCGAGAAGACGAGATCGAAAACACCGATCTGAAGAATGACAGCCGTGAAAGACGCCGCAACATTGTGCGGCATCTCGTCATCGCCGCTCATCAACGCGCCGATCTCGGTCGTTCCCTTGTAGATAAGGAACAACCCACCAGCGCCCAGAATGACATCGCGCCACGACACGCCCTGGCCCATGATGGTGATGAAGGGTGTGGACAGGGACATCACCCAGGCGATGGCGCAGAGCAAGCCGACGCGCATCACCAATGCGATCGCAAGCCCGATGCCGCGCGCACGCGGCTGATCGGCGGCCGGCAATTGTCCCGACACGATCGACAGAAACAGAATGTTGTCGACGCCGAGCACGATCTCCAGCACGGTCAGCGTGGCAAGGCTTTCCCAAGTGCGCGGATCGAGAAGCAATTCGGTCATCGACTAAAACCAGGGCTGAAAGAGCGTGGGAAACAGATAAAGCAATGTTTCGCGCGAGGCCAGAAGGCCGATCCCCGCGCCGATGAACACGTCGCTCAGGAAGTGTGCGTTCAGCAGCGCGCGGGTCAGCGATAGATAGAGCGCGATCGCAAGCCACACGCCGACAAGGCCGGCCCATATCACGGTGGCCATCACCGCCACGCAGCAGATCGTCAGGGAATGACCGGAGGGAAAGGAATCGTACTGCAACTCAAAACGAAAAGCCCGGAAGCCGTATAGGTTCATCTCCAACTCGTCGCGCGGCCGCCGGCGGCCCAGAACGAGTTTGAGCGTGTGCAGAATGGCGCTCCCGACCGCGAGGCAGGCCAGATAGGCCAACGCGATTGTGGAAAGTCTTTGAAGAAACGGTGACGGTCCGCGCAGCCACATTGCCAGTTGTGCGATGAGGAACGCCGAGACGGAGATGGTCAGCCAATAGGCGCCTTTCGCCCAGTCCGTGATCCGCCACAGCCTTTTATGGTTTGCCTGGCTGATGCGCGCGTGGATCACATGCACCGCGCGCCGGTCCACGGCAAAGCAGCCCAACCCGATCGCCAGAAAGATCAACCCGAACCAGAGGAACATGGCGCTGCTTGCCGCGTGGCCTCTCCGCTGTCAAATCGCCCCATCCGGCCGCTGGCGGACCCCAAAAGCGCGGGTTAAAGTCGCCCATCGCTATAGGAAACAGGTGGGGCGGGAGCCCCCCAATGGAGGAATGTCATGGATTTCGATTATTCGCCCCGGCAGAAAGAATGGATGAAGCGCGTCGGCGACTTCATGGACGCGCATATCTATGCCGCCGAGGCCACTTACACTGCGCAGATGGATGAAGCCCGCAAGAACGGCAATCCGTGGATCGTTGTGCCTGTCGTCGAAGAGTTGAAGAAAAAGGCCAAGGCCGCCGGCTTGTGGAATTTCTTTCTCAACGAAAGTTCGCACGGCGCGGGCCTGACCAATCTGGAATATGCGCCGCTGGCCGAGATGATGGGCAAGGTCGGCTTCGCGTCCGAAGTCTTCAACTGCGCCGCGCCGGACACGGGCAATATGGAAGTGCTGGAGCGCTATGGTTCGCCCTATCAGCAGGACAAATGGCTCAAGCCTCTCCTGGCGGGTGAAATCCGCTCCGCGTTTCTAATGACGGAGCCTGCGGTGGCGTCGTCGGACGCCACCAACATCGCCACCAGCATCGTGCGCAAGGGCGATCACTACATCATCAACGGCACAAAATGGTGGTCATCGGGCGTGGGCGATCCGCGCTGCAAGATCATGATCGTGATGGGCAAGAACTCCACGGACGGTGACCGCCACAGCCAACAGTCGCAGATCCTTGTCGAGCGCGATGCGCCGGGCGTTACCGTGAAACGCATGTTGCCGGTGTTCGGTTATGACGACGCGCCGCACGGTCACGGCGAGGTTGAACTGAAGGACGTGAAGGTTCCCGTCGAGAACATGGTTCTTGGTGAAGGGCGCGGCTTTGAAATCGCGCAGGGCCGCCTCGGGCCGGGCCGGATCCATCACTGCATGCGCACCATCGGCGTTGCCGAACGCGCGCTGGCATCGATGGTCAAACGCCTTCATGCGCGTGTCGCGTTCGGCAAGCGCATCGCGGAGCATTCGGTGTGGGAACAACGTGTTGCCGAAGCCCGTATCAACATCGATATGTGCCGCCTGCTTTGCCTGAAGGCAGCCGACATGATGGACAAAGTGGGCAACAAGGTCGCCCGATTGGAGATCGCGGAAATCAAGGTTGCCGGTCCGCGCATGGCGCTGCAGATCATCGACGATGCCATCCAGGCATGGGGCGGCGCAGGCGTCACGACCGATCCGGGTCTTGCACGGATGTATGCCGGACAGCGCACGCTGCGTCTGGCGGACGGCCCCGACGAAGTCCATTGCCGCACGATCGCGCGTCTCGAATACGGCAAGCATTTCGAACGCCCGATTCGCGCCGCGGCGGAATAGTTCGCAGACAGGAAGGCGGATGGCGAGTGGAGGAAACTCCGCTCGCCTTTTGCTTTTCAGGCGGCTTCGATGATCCGCGTCTGGGGCGCATGCGCGAGCGTCACGGTGACTGTGGTGCCGTCGCCCACCTGGCTTTCGATTGTGAGGCCGCCGCCATGCTTCTCCGCAAGCGCGCGAACCAGTGCGAGGCCCAGTCCGGTTCCAGTCTTGGCGATATGGGAATCCGTCGTGACCTGCTCGAACGCGCGTCCGAGGCGCGGGAGGGCTTCTTCGGGAATACCGATACCATCGTCGCGCACGCATATATTTACGCGATCGCCCGTTGCCTTTACGGAGATCCAGACATGTCCGCCACGCGGCGTGAATTTCACGGAATTGGCAAGCAGGTTAAGCAGGATTTGCTTGAGCGCGCGGCTATCGGCGATCAGCGGTATGCTTGCCACGGGCACTTCGCTGATGATCTGGACGCCGCTGTCGCGCGCCCGTTCCGCGAGGAGCCGCGCGCAGTCTTCGACCGTGCCAGCAAGATCCACGCGCTCGAAATGCAACTCCATCTTGCCGGCTTCGATCTTGGCCATATCGAGGATGTCGGAGATGAGGTCAAGCAAATGCTGACCTGAATCATGGATCAGCCCCGCATATTCGACATAGCGGTCGTTGCCGAGCCGGCCGAACATTTCCTCGCGCATGATATCCGCAAAACCCAGGATCGCATTTAAGGGCGTACGCAGTTCGTGGCTCATGCTGGCCAGGAATCCGGATTTGGCCCGGCTCGCAGCTTCCGCACTTTCGCGCGCTGCTTGCATTTTTATTTCCTGAACTTTGCGTTCACTGACATCGCGCGACACGCCGATAATATGGCGCAACTGGCCGGTGCTGTCTTCGTAGGCGCCGCGCGTCGTGCCTTCGATCCAGACATAATGTCCATCGGCATGACGCGCCCGATAAGTCGCTGTCAGCGTTTGGCCGGGCAAGGGGACGGTGCCTAGCTTGGAGGCTTCTTCAAAATCGTCAGGATGAACGAAGGCCATATAGCCGCCTTCGTCAAAATCGTCCGGCTTCAAACCGAGAATGCGGCCAAGTGCGTTCGAAGCGAAAAGCACTTTTCCGCCCAATGCATGGAGCATGATGATGTCGGAGGCTTGCTCCGTCATCATTCGGTACATCTCTTCGGCTTCAGCGCGGGCGGTTTCCGCGGTCACCTGCTGCGTAACGTCATTGCAGACTCCGATGATCGCAACGACGCGCCCGTCCGGCCCGATTTCGACTTCGCCATGTGTATCGACGATCTGTGACGCCACGTCGGGATAGCGCGCGCGGTTGCGATAGGAGAAGGGTTTTCTGGCCTTGATGGCTTCGCTGATCGTGCGCGTGATGACGACCGCATCTTCCTGATTGATCTGCTCCATGAGCCACGCCATGTCCGGCGCGCGGTCTTGTTCAACGCCGAGCAGACGATACATGCCCGGCGACCACGAACAGTGGCCATCGGCCAGGCGCACGCGCCAATAGCCGAAACGCGCTGCGCGCTCCGCCAATGCAAACTGTGCCCGTTCGGCCGTCAGTTCGTCTTGCGCAGAATGCGTTATCGCTTGCTCATCGGATGTCGATGCCGGAGCCATCCAGCTTAGTGCCTTGTTGTTTCTTCCCCGGGACAAAAGATAGTCCCGACGCGTTAAACAACGCTTTCGAAATACCAAGACGTGGTTGTTGCGGGATGTTCCATATTAAGTGATGCTTAACCAACAGCACTTTGCGATGCCCAATAATACTATCCGGACGCGCCCGCGCGTTTGGCGAATTCCCATGCACGTTCCGCGAGTGGATGAACACCGGCCGCATTCTGGGATGCATTGGCGTTCGCCGCCGTGCCGTCGCGCACGCGCCCGACGATACCCTGGAGAATGCCGGCCAGCCGGAAAAAATTATACGCCGCGTAATAGTCCATGTTGGGCGCCGTGGCGCGGTGGGTGCGCTGGCAATACATCGCGGTGTATTCCTCGATCGGCGGGATGCCCAGCGCGGTGAAGTCCGCGCCGAGCAGGCTGCCGCCGCTGGAAACGCCGCCCGGCATTTGCCATTGCATCAGGTGGTAGGCGAAATCGGCCATTGGATCGCCGATGGTGCACAATTCCCAATCGAGCACCGCGATCACCTTGGGTTCGGTCGGATGCAGGATCATATTGTCGAGGCGATAGTCGCCGTGAACGATGGAATCGCGCGCATCGGTGGGCAGATGCTGCGGCAGCCACTCAATCAGCTTCTCCATCTCGTCGATGCGCTCTGTCTCGGACGCCTTGTATTGCTTGGTCCAGCGCGCGACCTGACGGCCGACATAATTGCCGGGCTTGCCGTAGTCCTGAAGGCCCAGCTTTTCCCAATCCAGATTGTGCAGCCGCGCAAACGTCTCGTTCATCGCGTCATAAATGGCGTGGCGCTGTTGCGGCGTCTGATCGGGCAGCAGTGGCCCCCAATAGATGCGGCCTTCGACGCAATCCATCACATAGAACATCGTGCCGATGATGCTTTCGTCCTCGCACAGCAGATAAGGCTTGGCGACAGGAAAGCCGGTGGGATGTAGCGCGGCGATAATGCGGTATTCGCGATCGACCGCATGGGCGGACGGCAGAAGCTTTCCCGGCGGCTTGCGGCGCAGAACATATTTCCGGTTGGGCGTGATGATCTGATAGGTCGGGTTCGACTGGCCACCTTTGAACTGACGCACTTCCATCGGCGTCTGAAAGCCGGGAATGCGTTCGGCCAGATAGGTTTCCAGCTTTTTCTCGTCGAAGCGGTAGCGCTCGACCACATCCTTGGTGCCGGAATAAAGATTCTGGCGGTCGTCCGTTGCTGGCTCGGCCATGGTGCACTCCCGGTATTGTTTTGCGCATTTTTGACCGTTCGCGCGGTCCGGCACAAGGCTCAGACGATCTGCGGCATAGATGTCTTATGAGGATGTCGGGATCGCTTCCAATGCCGTTATCACGTCCGCATTCGACCGCACATGGACCGCTTGAAGTCCCGCCGCCTGCGCGCCTTTGACGTTGGCGAGCACATCATCGAAGAATAGGATGCGTGGCATCGGCACACCCATTTCGCGGGCGACGAACGCAAAGGCTTCGCGATCCGGCTTGCGCAAGCCGATCTCTGAAGACAGGAACACACGCCGGAACGGCTTTAGCATCTCGGCATAGAGCGGCATCCAGAACGCCGCGTGCGCGTGGTTGGTGTTAGAGAAAGCGTAAATGGGCAGGCGCACACTAGCCTGTCTGATCCACTCCGACGCGCCGGGGACAGGACCGCCGAAAAGCGCGTTCCATCCGTCGAGAAACTGTGCGTCGGACAAATCGATGCCGAGCGAGCGCCGTAACGTCGCGAAATAGCAGGCGGCGTCGATCTCGCCGC
>DATCFN010000217.1:0-3141 GCA_036509475.1 Rhizomicrobium sp.
GCAGACCCAGACAAAATCATCGCCGCCGTCAAACGCGGGCATCAAGTGTTAGATTCGATCCAATAGCTCCCCCAACCCGCTATAGTATTGGCGCGGATATTAGGGCTGCATTTTCAGAACCGCAAGTAATCGAAATATTCGCAAAGAGACGTCAAACATCCAGCGCGGCATAGAGCGCGTTATCCTGGATGAACTCTCGGCGCGGCTCGACCACTTCGCCCATCAGTTTGGCGAATAGATCGTCGGCTTCGTCGGCATGTTCCACTTTCACGCGAAGAAGCGTGCGCGCATTTTCGTCCAGGGTCGTTTCCCAAAGCTGGTTGGGATTCATCTCGCCGAGGCCCTTATAGCGCTGCAGCGACATGCCCTTGCGGCCCCATTCGAAAATGGCGCTGAGAAGTTCGGTGGGCGAGCGCACTTCGCGCGTCTCGTCCTTGCGGGTGAGTTTCCCGGCCGACAGATAGGCGGCCTGCAGATCGGTGGCCATGCGGTCCAACTTGCGCGCGTCGGCGCTTGCGATCAGAGCGCCATCAATGGCGACGGCTTCGCGCACGCCGCGCACTTCGCGCCAGAATTTCAATCCGCCGTCCGATGTCGGTTCGCCATGCCAGCCGCGTTTCGTCTCGTCGGAGAGATGATCCAGACGCTTGGCGATGTAGCCCGCCGCTTCCGCAGCCTTCGCCTGGTCGTTGAGGACTTCCGGATTGAGCGCGCCCGCGATCGCGACCTGTTCGAGCAGGAAGTGCGGAAATTGCGGCGGGAAACCGTTAAGCGCGGCGACGGCGGCGCGCGCCTTGACCGCAAGCGTGTCGAAATCGGAACCGCTGACCACTTCGCCGGTGTGCAAGGTGAGGCTCGCGCCCGCCGAACCTTCGCTGACGAGATAATCCTGAAACTCGCTTTCGTCTTTCAGATAGCGTTCGGATTTTCCGCGCGACGCTTTGTAAAGCGGCGGTTGCGCAATGTAGAGATGCCCACGTTCGATGATCTCCGCCATCTGCCGGTAGAAGAAGGTGAGCAGCAGGGTACGAATATGCGCGCCATCAACATCGGCATCGGTCATGATGATGATCTTGTGATAGCGCAGCTTGTCGGCGTTGAACTCCTCGCGGCCGATGCCGGTGCCGAGCGCGGTGATGAGATTGACGATGGATTCGCTCGTCAGCATCCGATCGAAACGCACGCGCTCGATGTTCAGGATCTTGCCGCGCAAGGGCAGCACGGCCTGATTCTCACGGTTGCGCGCCTGTTTGGCGCTGCCGCCGGCACTGTCGCCTTCGACGATGAAGATTTCGCATTTCGCCGGATCGCGTTCCTGACAGTCCGCCAGTTTGCCGGGCAGGGACGCGCCGTCCAATACGCCTTTGCGGCGCGTGAGTTCGCGGGCTTTGCGTGCAGCCTCGCGCGCGGCGGCGGCTTCCACGACCTTGCCGACGATGGCTTTTGCCTCTGCCGGATGTTCCTCGAACCAATGGCCGAGCTGCTCCAGCACCGCGCCTTCCACGATGGGGCGCACTTCGGAGGAGACGAGTTTGTCTTTCGTCTGCGACGAGAATTTCGGGTCGGGGACTTTCACCGACAACACACAGGTCAGGCCTTCGCGGCAATCGTCGCCGGTCAGCGCGACCTTGTCTTTCTTCGCGGACGGCATGTCCTCGGCATATTTCGTCACCACGCGCGTCAGGCCCGCGCGGAAGCCGGCCAGATGCGTGCCGCCATCGCGCTGCGGGATGTTGTTGGTGAAGACCAACATGCTCTCGTGATAACTGTCGTTCCACGTCAACGCGGCTTCCACGGTGATGCCGTCACGCTCGGAGGTCAGCATGATCGGCGCCGGGATCAGCGACGACTTCGCGCGGTCGAGATAGCGCACGAATTCCTGAAGGCCGCCTTCATAATGCAGCGTGACTTCCTTTTTCTCCACGCCGCGCTTGTCGGTGAGGATGATCGTCACGCCCGAATTGAGGAACGCCAGCTCACGCAGGCGATGCTCCAGGGTCGCGAAATCGAACTCGGTTTTGGTGAAGGTGCCCGTCGAAGGCAGGAAAGTGACTTCGGTGCCTTTCTTGCCTGGCGCATCGGCCACGATTTTGAGCGGCGCCACGGGCTCACCGTGGCGGAATTGCATGTAATGTTCTTTGCCTTCGCGCCAGATGCGCAGGTCGAGAAACTCGCTGAGCGCGTTCACGACCGAAACGCCCACGCCGTGCAGACCGCCGGACACTTTGTAGGCGTTCTGCTCGAACTTACCGCCGGCATGAAGCTGGGTCATGATGACTTCGGCCGCGGAGACGCCTTCGCCTTCGTGGATGCCGGTCGGGATGCCGCGTCCGTTGTCGAACACGGTGACAGAGCCGTCGGCGTTGAGCGTGACGTTCACCGCTGTGGCGTGGCCGGCGAGCGCTTCGTCGATGCCGTTGTCCACGACTTCGTAGACCATGTGATGCAAGCCCGAGCCGTCATCGGTGTCGCCGATATACATGCCCGGCCGCTTGCGCACGGCATCGAGGCCCTTCAGCACCTTGATGCTGTCGGCGCCATATTCGCTTTGATTGGGTTCGGTGGGTGAAGACATAGCGGTCACTCTGAAAGCAAGCGGGGCTGCGAGTCCGAGACTGCAAACAAATCCGCTTTGGTTTTAAGGGGCGCGAACATTTCGATGTCCGTGCCGGTCATCCAGGCTTGCGCGCCCAATGCGAGGATTTCCTCGAACAGGGCGGCGCGGCGTCTGGCGTCGAGATGGGCCGCGATTTCATCCAGCAACAGGATCGGTGCGCGGCCTTCCCTCATATGGGAAAGCTCCCAGGCATGTGCAAGCACGATGGCGATGAGCAGTGCTTTCTGCTCACCGGTCGAGCACTCGCCCGCGTCCGTGCGCTTCTGGACGTGCCGCACGGCGAGGTCGGAGAGATGCGGGCCGAAGGTCGTGCGGCCTGCCTCGGCATCGCGCATGCGCAGGCGTGCGAAGCGGGCACGGAATTCATCCACCGCGCTGGCCGTATTGTTCAGAACCAGCGCGTCGGCTTCGCCATCGAGAGACAGCTGTGCGGAGGGAAATGCACCTGCTTGCCCACGCGCCGCCAGCGCCTTGTTGAGGCGTTCCACCGTTTCAGAACGCGAGATGGCGAGCGCAACACCGGC
>DATCFN010000218.1:0-4759 GCA_036509475.1 Rhizomicrobium sp.
AGCCGGCGCGGGTGCTGGATGCTTTGCCTATCTGGGGTTGGGCGAACATGATCCTCGCCTATCAGCTTATTCGCGGCGCCTATTCGGGATGGGATGCGCCGGTCTATTTCACCGGCGAGAATGTCTCGCCCGCCAGCAGCATTCCGCGCGCGCTGTTCTATGGAATCCTTTTGACCGGCGCGCTCTATGTCGGCGTCAACGCGGCGTTGCTCTATGCGCTGGGACAGGGCTCGGTGGCCGCGTCGCCTTTGCCGTTCATGAGTGTGCTGCACGGCTTCGGCGGCGCAATTCCATCTGTGATGTTCGCGGTTACGGCGATGATCACGGTGGCAAGCTGCGCCAATGCCAACATCATGAGCGCGCCGCGCGTTCTGCTCGCACTGGCGGAAGACGGGTTATTGCCGAAGAGTTTGGCGCGCATCAATGCCGGTGGAAGCCCGGCGATTGCCTTCGCCATGACCGGCGTGGGTTCGCTGGGCCTGGCGCTGTCCGGCACCTTCGCGCTGGTTTTCGGGTTGATCGGCACGCTGGATTCGCTGTCGGGCGTGCTGGTTGATGCTTCTTATTTCGTTCTGCGCCGGCGTGAGCCGGACCTGCCGCGCCCGTTTCTCGCACTCTGGCACCCGGTCCTGCCCGCGCTGGTCCTTATCAGCGATGCGGTGCTGCTCGTCCTCTTCGCCTCGGCCGATTATGTCGGCGGGGCGGTGGCGCTGGGGCTCGGCCTGCTGTGCATTCCCTTCGCCCTCGTCGCCCGCCGGGGACGATTGCAAACCCCGCTTTGACGGGCTTTTCGCCCCCTGCGTCCTTCGGCTTTCTTGCCGCGCCGCGCGCCCCGCGCTAGGTAGCGCGCGGCTTTTCCAACAAAGGATTCCCTCCATGGCCCGCAACAAAATCGCGCTCATCGGCGGCGGACAGATCGGCGGCACGCTCGCCCACCTCGTCGCCACGAAAGACCTCGGCGACGTCGTCATGTTCGACATCATGGAAGGCCTGCCGCAGGGCAAGGCGCTTGATCTTTCGCAAGCCGGTCCCATCGAAGGCTTCGACGCGAAGCTGAAGGGCACGAACTCCTACGCCGATATCGCGGGCTCGGATGTGGTGATCGTCACCGCCGGCGTGCCGCGCAAGCCGGGCATGAGCCGCGACGATCTTCTGGGCATCAACCTGAAAGTCATGGCCGCCGTCGGCGACGGCATCAAGACACATGCGCCAGGCGCCTTTGTCGTCTGCATCACCAATCCGCTGGACGCGATGGTGTGGGCGCTGCGCCAGTTCTCCGGCATGCCGCATCACATGGTCGTGGGCATGGCGGGCGTGTTGGACAGCGCACGCTTCCGCCACTTCCTCGCCGAAGAGATGAACGTATCGGTGGAAGACGTTTCGGCCTTCGTGCTCGGCGGACATGGCGACACGATGGTGCCGATGCCGCGTTTCTCCACCGTCAGTGGCATTCCGCTGCCCGAACTGGTGAAGATGGGCTGGATCAAACAGGACCGTCTCGACCAGATCATCCAGCGCACGCGCGATGGCGGCGCGGAGATCGTCGGACTGCTGAAGACCGGTTCGGCCTTTTATGCGCCGGCCACGGCCGGAATCGAAATGGCGCAATCCTATCTGCGCGACAAGAAGCGCGTGCTGCCGGTGGCGGCCTATGTGAACGGCAAGTACGGCGTGAAGGATCTCTATCTCGGCGTGCCGGCAGTGATCGGCGCCAAGGGCGTGGAACGCATCGTCGAACTGGATCTCACGGCGGAGGAGAAGGCGGCGCTGATGAAGTCGGCCGATTCCGTGAAGGGCCTGATCGACGCCTGCAAGAAACTGGATCCGAAGCTGGGCTGATGCGGAAAGCGGGGGGCGGCCTTGTTCTCGCGGCCGCGCTTGCGGCGGCGACACCGGTTCCGGCGCAATCGCCCGCAGCCGGGCTGGCCCGCTATTATTTCGCCACACCAGCAGCCGAGTTGAAAGCGCGCGACGATCTTGCGCGCCAGCTTGGCGATCTGGAAACCTACAAGACGTCCCTCGCGAAGAACGCCGGGACGCTGGCGGCAGCGCTCGGCAAATTCGAGCAGATTCAAACCGCAGCGATCCGGCACGACGCCTATCTGCATCTGCGCTGTTCGGACGACAGCAGTGACACCGCGTCCTGCGACGGCGAGGACGCAGTCGACAACATGGTCGACAGCCGCACCGCCTTTTTGCAGAGCGCAATCGCGGTCATGCCGGACGCCAAGCTCGCCGTCATGCTGAAAAGTCCGGCGCTCGCGCCCTACGCGCATGCCATCGCAGAGATGCGCCGCCAGAACGGGCATGACGCCGGTGCGGCGGCCGAAGAAGTTCTCGCGAAACTTTCGCCCGACCTCACCTCCTGGCAGGACGATCTCTATGAGCTGGCGCTGAAGCATGCCGCCTTCGGCAGCGTGTCCACGCCGCAAGGTCCGATGGATGTGGTGCGCCAGCGCATCGCGCTTCTGGTCTATCCCGACCGCGCCATTCGCCAGAAAGCCTTCGAGCAACGTCTCGCCGGTTACGATCGCATCCGTGACGATGCCGCTTTTGCGTTGCTTCATACGGTCAGCGCGGGGAATGCGAAGTCGCTGTTGCACAAATTCGCCAACGCGCCAGACGCCAAATATTTCGCGATGGGTTTCGATCCCGCGCATACCCGCGCGTTAATCGAGAAAGTCAGCCAGAGCGGCACGCTGCTCAAGCGCTTTGAGACGATCCGCAATGCGGACTTGAAGCGCGCGCTCGGCATTGCCGATCCGGCGCCGTGGGATGCGCGCATGCCGGCCCTGACGGTCGCGCCGCATACGCTCGATGATGCGCGCGCTATCTATCACAACGTCTTCGCGCAACTGGGGCCATTGTATCAGGGCCAGTTCGACGCGCTGCTCGACCCGGCGAACGAGCGCACGGACATCGCGCTGAGCGCGGTGTCGAACCGCTATTCCGGCGGCTTTTCCGTCGGCTCGACCGGCGTGATGTCGATGCTGTTCGTCGGCAATTTCAGCGGCACCTACAAGGATATGTCCGTCATCGCACATGAAGGCGGCCATGCCGTGCATCGCGCGCTGATGGATGCAAACAAAGTGCGGCCGATCTATGCCGAAGGGCCGCATTATCTGTTCGAATCGTTTGCGATCTTCAACGAATTGCTGTTGGCCGATTATCTCGCCGCCCATGCCGCGACACCGGCGGAGAAACGCTATTACGACGAGCAATTCCTCGACGTGAAAGGTTTGGACTATATAAGGGGTGCGCAGGATGCCGCGCTGGAGCAGGCGTTTTATGACGGGGTCGCCGCGGGCACGCTGCACAATGCCGACGATCTGGACGCGTTGACCTTGAAGATCGATAGCCGCTTCTCGCAATGGCCGGAGAAGTTTCCGGAATTGAAAAATCGCTGGGCGGCGCTGCAGCTTGCTTACGAAGATCCACTCTACAATGTGAATTATCTCTATGGCGGTTTGCTGGCGCTGCAATATTACAAGCTATGGAAGGCGTCCCCACAGGCGTTCGCTGCGTCCTATGTCGCGCTGCTGCAGAACGGCTTCAATGACACGCCAGCCAATCTGCTGAAGCGCTTTCTCAAAATTGATCTGAACGACGAGGCGGCACTCGTGGCCAATGCGCAAAGCGTCGATGCGGAAAAACTCGCGGCGCTGGAAGCCAAACCCTGACAGCGAAAAGCCTTCGCGAAGGGAGGGGCTTGCTCCGCGAAGGCTTCCGGACCGGTTCGGGCTTTGGCCCAAACCAGAGTCACGCTTTAGCGCCAGCGATGGCCGCCAAATTCATGATGACGATGCCAGCGGACGTGCTGCTCGAAATGGCGATGCTCGAACCGGGCATGGCCGAAACCACGATCGTTCTGCGCGACGCGCTGCACGTCATAATGGCGGGCAGGCGCGGCCGATGCGGCGCTCGTCATCGCGGGCGCGGCGGCCGCCAGCGCGATGGCCAGCACGCCGGCAAGTTTGAGAGATTTTTTCAGGTTTAACATTTCCATTCTCCTTGGGTTGACGTCTTGCACCCAAGAGACATTGCGATCGTCTGCCCGTTTGCACAGGGATACGCGCCTTTGCGGCACGTCTCATTCGCGTGATCGTTGTCGTGTTGTGTCGCGTTGCCGGGCAACGCGAACATCCGCGCGCAGCTTGAACAGTGGATGAACAGAGATGCGTACCTGACTGTCAGCAAAAAACCCCCGCGGATTTCTCCGCGGAGGTTTTGTGTTTCAATCCGGCTGGATCAGAACTTGATCCAGAGACCCGGCGCCCAATCCCAATGATCGCCATGCCAGGCCCAGTTGCCGTTCTGATAGCGGTAATGGCCGCCACGCGGCATGGGCGGGCGACGGTCGGCGCGCATCGCGGGGCGATGCCCGTGATCGTGCATCGCGTCCATGTGGCCGCCCATCATGTTGTTGCCATGCGATGCCGCCATCGCGACGTTCGGCGCACCCATCGCCAATGCCAGCGTGAGCGCGGCGCCCGTCGCCGTGATAATCGAAAGCTTCATCGGTTTCTCCATCGGTAAATGCCCCAAGGCGAGGATTTCGTCTGCGCCATGCTTGTTTAACAAGGGAGTAACGCATGGAGCTCGGATTGTTTTGGCGGTAAATTTGTCGCGAAATGTCGCGATCGGCATCATCGCGAAAACACGCGCGCAGAATGAACGCCCCATGAACGGAGAACGAAGATGATACCGCGCCTTGAAACCGAACGTCTCATTCTGCGCAGTTGGAGCGAAGCGGATTTCG
>DATCFN010000219.1:0-11190 GCA_036509475.1 Rhizomicrobium sp.
CTGAGTTCCGACGTGCGGCAGGTTCTGGGCTCGCATGATTTTGCGGTGGTGCTGTCTGGTGAGCGCGCGCAACTCATGCACGACATTCGCGACAACATGAATCTGGAAACCGGCCGCTTCGGCATCGAGATCGTGGATGTCCGCATCCGCCATGCCGATCTGCCGCCGCAGAACAGCGCCGCGATCTACAGCCGCATGCAGCAGGAGCGCAAACGCGAGGCGTTTCAGTTCCGTGCCGAAGGCTCGGAAATCTCCCAGCGCATCAAGGCGCGCGCCGAGCGGGAGGTGACGATCCTCACGGCGGAAGCGACGCGCGAGTCCGACATCCTGCGCGGGCAGGGCGATGCCCAGAAAACCAAAATCTTGGCCGATGCGTATGAGCAGGATCCGGATTTCTTTGCCTTCTACCGCTCCATGCAGGCCTATCAGGACGCACTGGGCAACGGTTCCACGACGATGGTGCTGTCGCCCAACAGCGAGTTTTTCAAGTATTTCGGCCAGCCAGGCGCCGGCAGCAGTGGCAAGCACAAATAGCCGCAAATCCACGGCGTAAAGCGGGAATTGCGTCCCGAAAACCACACCAGACGCGTGACCAAGAGAATGTGATGGTTACGGGCTTGCCCGCCGCCCCGCATGCTATATCTGCTGCCATGCGGCGGCTTCGCGTCGCGAGTTTTGAGGATAGTGGTTTGAAGACGTTCCGTTTCCTGCGCGCGGTCATCACCGCCGGTATTGCGTTCACAGCGCCGCAGGCGCTCGTTCCCGCGCCCGCTTTTGCGCGCAGCGCGCCCGACAGTTTTGCCGATCTGGCGAACCAGCTTTTGCCGATGGTGGTGAACATCTCGACCACGCAAACCGTTAAGCCGGATTCCGACCAGGCGCAAATGCTGGACCTGCCGCCGGGTTCGCCGCTGCAGCAGCTCTTCAAGGATTACCTCGACAAGAACAAGAACGCGCCGCATCACGTCACGTCGCTTGGCTCCGGCTTCGTGATCGATCCGTCTGGCATGATCGTCACCAACAATCACGTCATCGAAGATGCCGACGAAATTTCCGTGAAGCTCAACGATGGGACGACCTTGCCCGCGAAGCTCATCGGCCATGATGAGAAGACCGATCTGGCGCTTCTCAAGGTCACGCCGAAGAAACCGCTTCCGTCCGCGCATTTTGGCGATAGCGACCACGCGCGGGTCGGCGACTGGGTGATCGCGATCGGCAATCCGTTCGGCCTCGGCTCCACCGTGACGGCGGGTATCGTGTCGGCGCGCAATCGTGACATCGCGGCCGGGCCCTATGACGATTTCATCCAGACCGACGCGCCGATCAATCGCGGCAATTCGGGCGGCCCGCTATTCGACATGGACGGCGCGGTGGTTGGCGTGAACTCCGCAATCTTCTCGCCCAGCGGCGGCTCAGTCGGCATTGGTTTCGCGATCCCGTCCAACATGGTACGCGAAGTGATCGGCCAGTTGGAGAAATACGGTGCAACCCGGCGTGGCTGGCTGGGCGTGCGTGTGCAGAACCTCACCGACGATATCGCCGAAGGCATGGGCATTGCCGGAACGCAGGGCGCGCTGGTGGCGAATGTCTCGCCCGGCGGACCTGCCGCCAAGGCCGGCATCCAGAATGGCGATGTGATTGTTGGGTTCGATGGCAAACCTGTTGCGGATTCGCGCGCCTTACCGCGCGAAGTTGCCGACACCGCCGCCGGCAAAGCCGTAAATGTCGACGTGCTGCGCAACGGCAAGAAGCAGACGTTGCACGCTGTCGTCGCCAAACTGCAGGACGATGACGACGCCAAACCGGGCGCCGCACCCGCGCCTGCGCCCAAGCCAAACGCGAAGATGTCGCGGCTGGGCCTTTCGCTGGCGCCGCTGGACGACGGCGTGCGCACCAAATTTCATCTGCCCAAGGACGCGGCTGGCGTGGTTGTCACAGACATCGATCCCGACGGTCCGTCCGCCGACAAGAATTTCCGTCCCGGCGATATCATCGTACAGGTACAGTCGCAGAACGTCCGTTCGCCGGATGACGTGACCAAGCTTGTCGACGAAAATGCCAAAGCGGGAAAGAAAGTGGCGCTGCTGCTGGTCAGCCGCGGCGGCGATCTCACCTACGTCGCGGTGCGTGTCGGCGCTTAGGGTTCGACGATCTCGGCGTCGCTGTAACCCTGCAAATAGAGCAGCGCGCGCAAATCGCCATATTTGATTGACGCGCTTGCCGCTTCGGCCACTACCGGCTTGGCATGATAGGCGACGCCGAGGCCGGCATGCTGGATCATCGCCAGATCGTTGGCGCCGTCGCCTACTGCCAGCGTATCGTCCGCCGTGATGCCCAGCTTTTCGATTTCAGTCTTTAACGCCGCGAGCTTCGCTTCGCGCCCCAGGATCGGTTCGCGCACATCGCCGGTCAGCCGCGCGCCGTCGTCGATCAATACATTTGCCTGATTGTCGTCGAAGCCGGCATCTTTGGCGACGCGCTCCGTAAAATAGGTGAAGCCGCCGGAGACCAGACACGTCCGTGCGCCATGCTTCTTCATTGTTGCGATCAGCGCCCTGGCGCCGGGATTGAGTTTTACGCGCGTCTCGTATGTGCGCGCCAGCGCGTCGAGCGCCAGATCTTTCAGCATCGCCACGCGTTCACGCAAGGCGGGTTCAAAAGCGATCTCGCCGCGCATGGCGCGCTCGGTGATCGCCGAGATTTGCGGCTTTAGCCCCGCCAGATCGGCCAGCTCGTCCAGGCATTCGCAGCCGATGATGGTGGAATCCATGTCGGCGACGAGCAATTTCTTGCGGCGGGCGGCGGCGGGCAGGATGTTCACGTCCACGCCTTCGCCCATTTGCACGGCCCCATGCGGCAGAATCTCCGCCAGTTCCGGCGAATGCAGCGACACGGAGATGTCGCAGGCGCGATCGGGCGAGAGCCATATCGGCTCGCTCACCTCGCCGCTGGCCTTGAAGTCGCGGCGCAGCTTGCGGATCACATCACGAATCCGCGAGACGCCTTCGGCTGCTATAACATTGATGATCAGGGAATCAGCCATCGCCATGCTTTGCGAGAAATTTGAACATGTCCGTTGATGCCGTGCTTATCGCAGGGCCGACCGCGAGCGGCAAGTCCGCGCTGGCGCTCGCGCTGGCCGAGGAAATTGACGGCGTCATCATCAACGCGGATTCGATGCAGGTTTACGCTCAAACTGGCATTCTGACCGCGCGGCCGACCGATCAGGACACGGCGCGCGCGCCGCATCTGCTCTACGGCCACGTTAGCGTGATGGAGGCGTATTCGGCCGGCCGCTATCAGGCGGAGGCGGCGCATGCGCTGCGCACGGCGCGCGAGAGTGGCCGCGTCCCGATCTTCACCGGGGGCACGGGCATGTATTTCGGCGTGCTCACAGAGGGCATTGCGAACATTCCCGAAATTCCATCCGGCGTCCGCGAAGCCGTCGAAGCTTTGCGTGAAGAAATTGGCGCCAAGGCGTTTCACGACGAACTCGCCGCGCGCGATCCCGAAGCCGCGGCGCGGCTGCATGACGGCGACACGCAACGCACGCTCCGCGCCTATGAAGTGTTCGAGGCGACGGGGCGGCCGCTATCCGAATGGCAAAAGGAGATGGGTGACGCGTTGCTGGCGGACTTGAAACTGGCGCGTTTCGTCATCGCGCCGCCGCGTGAGGTTTTGCACGACCGCATCAACACGCGCTTCGATGCGATGCTGGCGGCCGGCGCGCTGGAAGAGGCGAAAGCGCTGGAGGGAATCCGGCTGTCGCCGTCGGCCGCGAAAATCCTGGGCCTGCGCGAGCTTCAGGCCGTGGCCGAAGAGGCGATGGCGCTGGACGAGGCGTCCGAGAAGACAAAGATCGCCACCCGGCAATATGCCAAGCGCCAGATGACCTGGTTTCGTGGCCGTATGGCGGACTGGAACTGGCTGGAAGCATCAGATTCCGGTAATTTTCTTCCTGTAATCATGTCCATATTGAATGGATATGCTTGACGGGTCGCGAAATCGTCCATAATTTCCGCAGTGCAACAAAAGGGGGCGGGGCATGAACCTCACGCTCGTACTTATTGGTGGGCCGCTGACTGGGCCGGGCTAATCCCCGGATTTCCTGGACGGCGGCGTTTGATCAAGGGGCGGCAACGCCCCTTTCGCTTTTTTGGCGCTTTTTTGGTGAGTGAGATGGATCGAGACGGAACGACCCTAGTTTTGGAGAATGCACCGAAGTCGCTGGAAATGAGCGGCGCCGAGATGGTGATCCGCGCGCTCAAGGATCAGGGCGTGAAGCATATTTTCGGCTATCCCGGCGGCGCGGTGCTGCCGATCTATGACGCGCTCTTCGCGCAGAACGATATTGTCCACGTCCTTTGCCGGCACGAACAGGGCGCGGCGCACGCCGCCGAAGGTTACGCGCGCTCCACCGGCAAGCCCGGCGTCGTGCTGGTGACGAGCGGGCCGGGCGCGACCAATGTCGTGACGGGTCTGACCGATGCGCTGATGGATTCCATTCCGCTGATCGTGTTGACCGGACAGGTGGCGACGCATCTCATCGGCACAGACGCGTTCCAGGAAGCCGACACGGTCGGCATCACCCGCGCCTGCACCAAGCACAACTGGCTGGTGAAGGATGTGAACGAGTTGTCGCGTGTGCTGCACGAAGCATTTCAGATCGCGACGACGGGGCGGCCAGGTCCGGTCGTGGTCGATATCCCGAAGGACGTGCAGTTTCGCAAAGGGACGTATGTTGGCCCCGCATCGGTGAGGCACCGCACCTACAAGCCGAAGACCGATCCCGATCTGGGCGCTATCGTGCGCGCTATCGATCTGATGGCGTCGGCGAAGCGGCCGCTGTTTTACACAGGCGGCGGTCTCATCAATTCCGGGCCGGAAGCGAGCAGGCTGCTGCGCGAACTTGTGGCGCTGACGGGCTTTCCGGTGACATCGACCTTGATGGGGTTGGGCGCATTTCCGGCATCGTCGCCGGTATGGCTCGGTCTTGTCGGCATGCACGGCACTTACGAGTCCAACCATGCGATGCACGATTGCGATGTGATGATCTGCCTGGGCGCGCGCTTCGACGACCGCGTCACCGGCAAGATCGACGTGTTCTCGCCGGGATCGAAAAAGATTCATCTCGATATCGATCCGGCGCAAATCAACAAGAATGTCCGCGTCGATGTGCCGATCGTCGCCGACGCGACGAAGGCGCTGAAGGAAATCCTGCATTTCTGGAAGACGCAGAAACGCAAGGTGGACGCCGCGGCGCTGAAAGCGTGGTGGAAGCAGATTGACACATGGCGCGCGAAGAAGTCGCTGACCTTCAAGAACAGCGACACGATCATCAAGCCGCAATATGCGGTGGACCGCCTGTATGAACTGACACGCGGGCGGGACGTCTACATCACCACCGAAGTTGGCCAGCACCAGATGTGGGCGGCGCAGCGCTTCAAATTCGAGGAGCCGAACCGCTGGATGACGTCGGGCGGCCTCGGCACGATGGGCTACGGCTTGCCCGCGGCGGTCGGCGTGCAGATGGCGCATCCGGATGCGCTCGTCATCGACATCGCGGGCGAAGCCAGCGTGCAGATGACGATGCAGGAAATGTCCACGGCGGTGCAGTATGATCTGCCGATCAAGATTTTCATCCTGAACAACGAATATATGGGCATGGTGCGCCAGTGGCAGCAGTTGCTGCATGGCGGGCGCTATTCGCATTCCTATTCGCAAGCGCTGCCGGATTTTGTGAAGCTGGCAGAGGCCTATGGCGGCGTCGGCTTGCGCGCGACAACGCCGAGCGAACTCGACGCCAAGATCATGGAGATGATCGACAGCAAGAAGCCGGTGCTGTTCGATTGCCGCGTCGATCCGACGGAAAACTGTTATCCGATGATCCCTTCCGGCAAGGCGCACAACGAAATGATCCTGTCGGACGCGATGGAAGAAGAGACCGTCGTGAGCGACGAAGGAAAGATGTTGGTGTGATGCGCGCGTCAACCGAACGTCACACCATCGCGGTGCTTGTGGACAACGAAGCGGGCGTGTTGGCGCGCGTTGTCGGCCTGTTCTCCGGGCGCGGCTATAACATCGAGAGCCTGACCGTGGCCGAGGTCGATCACGCGGCGCATACCAGCCGCGTCACCGTCGTCACCTCCGGCACGCCCGACGTGATCGAGCAGATCGAGGCGCAACTGCGCCGTCTCGTTCCCGTGCATGGTGTCGTGAACTGGACTTTGGCGTCCCCCGGGATCGAGCGGGAAATGGCGCTGGTGAAAGTCGCCGGCACCGGCGACAAACGCCAGGAGGCGATGCGCATTTGCGAAATCTTCCGCGCCCATATCGTGGACACGACGCATACCAGCTTCGTCTTCGAGATTACCGGCGCCCCGGAAAAGATCGACAATTTCGTGGATTTGATGCGCCCCTTGGGCCTCGTCGATGTCTCGCGCACCGGCGTCGCCGCCATATCGCGCGGCCCGGAAGCGATGTAAAACCCCAGCCATTCGTTTAGGAGTTTTGGAAAAATGCGCGTGTATTACGATCGGGATGCCGATCTGAATTTCATCAAGGGCCGCAAGGTCGCCGTCATCGGCTTTGGCTCGCAGGGCCACGCCCATGCGCTAAATATGCGTGACAGCGGCGTGAAGGATGTCGCCGTAGCCGCGCGTGAAGGCGCATCCGCGGAGAAGGCAAAGGCGGCGGGCTTCAAAGTGATGAGCACGTCAGACGCCGCGAAATGGGCCGACGTGATGATGATGGTGACGCCCGATGAATTGCAGGCGGACATCTACAAGGACGATCTGGTCAAGAACATGAAGCAGGGCGCGGCGCTTCTGTTCGCGCACGGCTTCAACATCCATTTCCGCCTGATCGAACCGCGCAAGGACCTCGACATTCTGATGGTCGCGCCCAAAGGCCCCGGCCACACAGTGCGTAGCGAATATCAGAAGGGCGGCGGCGTGCCGTGCCTCATCGCCGTGCATCAGGACGCCAGCGGCAATGCGCACGATCTCGGCCTTGCTTACGCCAGCGCCATCGGCGGCGGCCGGGCTGGCGTCATCGAAACCACCTTCCGCGAAGAATGTGAAACCGATCTGTTCGGCGAACAGTCGGTGCTGTGCGGCGGGTTGATCGAACTTATCCGCGCCGGATTCGAAACCCTCACCGAAGCGGGCTACGCGCCGGAGATGGCCTATTTCGAATGCCTGCACGAAGTGAAGCTGATCGTGGACCTGATTTATGAAGGCGGCATCGCCAACATGAACTACTCGATCTCCAACACGGCGGAGTACGGCGAATACCGCACCGGGCCGCGCCTCATCACCGCGGAAACAAAAGCGGAAATGAAGCGCGTGCTGGACGACATACAGACCGGTAAATTCGCGCGCGACTGGGTGCTGGAGAACAAGGCTGGGCAGGCGTCGTTCAAGGCCACGCGCGCCAAGCTCGCCGCGCATCCCATAGAGGAAGTCGGCGCCAAGCTGCGCGCGATGATGCCATGGATCGGCAAGAACAAGCTGGTGGATCAGGCGAAGAATTGATCAGCGCCGCCGAGCGGGCGCGGTTCTGCTTTCGCGCACTTCCACGCGCGCGTGATCATGCTGATGCGCGTTCGCGTGATCGCGCGCGTGCGACTCGCTCGGTTGAACGGTCATTTGCACCAGCGCCAGCGATCCGTCGGCGCGGAAGTAACGGATTTCGTAGTCCGGCATGGCGGTCCTCCTTTTGTGGAAGCGTGGACGCTCCAATCGACATAAGGGAAACGCATGGCATGTGGCGCGGACCGGAACTTTCGATGGTCAAAGCACGGCACGATGTGGTTGAAATATGGAGATCACACCAAATGGATTTTCTGCCATGCGCCTGGGAACCCCGCTTTCGCCGAACGCAACGCGTGTGATGCTTCTGGGGGCGGGTGAACTCGGCAAGGAAGTCATCATCGAATTGCAGCGGCTCGGCGTGGAGACGATCGCGGTGGATCGCTACGTGGATGCGCCGGCGCAGCAGCTGGCGCATCGCGCGCATGTCATCGACATGACCGATGCGAAGGCATTGCGTGCGCTGGTGGAAAGGGAGCGCCCCCACCTGATCGTGCCGGAGATCGAGGCCATTGCGACCGATGAATTGGTGCGGATCGAGAAGGACGGATTGGCGCGCGTCATTCCCACGGCGTTCGCGACACATACGACGATGAATCGCGAACGCATCCGCAATCTAGCAGCGCAAGAGTTGAACCTGCCGACATCGCCGTTCGCCTTTGCGGCGTCGCAGGCGGAATTGCAAACCGAGGCGGATCGCATCGGTTATCCCTGCTTCGTCAAGCCCGTGATGTCGTCGTCCGGCAAAGGCCAGAGCAAATTGAAGGTCGCCGCCGATGTGCCGTCCGCATGGGAGAAGGCGCTGACGTCGGGGCGCGTGAAGGAGGCGCGCGTTATCGTCGAAGGCGAGATCGAATTCGATTTCGAGATAACCCTGCTCACGGTGCGCGCGTCAGACGGCACGCACTTCTGCGAGCCTATCGGCCATTTGCAGGTCGACGGCGACTATGTGGAGTCCTGGCAGCCGCAGGCGATGACCAAAGCGGCGCTGGAGACGTCGCGGCGCATCGCGGGCGCCGTCACGCAGGCGCTGGGCGGTTTCGGAATCTTCGGTGTCGAATTGTTCGTGAAAGGCGACGAGGTCTGGTTCTCGGAAGTCTCGCCACGACCGCATGACACCGGTTTGGTCACGCTCGCCTCGCAATATCAGAGCGAGTTTGCGCTGCATGCCCGCGCCATTCTTGGGCTGCCGGTTTCGACAGAACTGAAATCGCCCGGCGCCTCGGCCGTCATCTATGGCGGCGTGGATGCCAAAGCGATTGTGTTCGACGACGTGGCGGCGGCGCTGGCCGATCCGCAAACCGACTTGCGGCTATTCGGCAAACCGGAATCCTATATGAAACGGCGCATGGGCGTGGCCCTGGCGCGGGGTATGAACACGGACGAGGCGCGCGTGCGGGCGCGCAAATCGGCCAGCCTCGTGAAACCGGTTACGTCGGATTCTCCAGGCTGAACATCTGCGAGTCGTCGTCGTAGGAGAACAGTTCCGCGAAACGCGCCCAGGCGACGACCGTACGCAGAGTCTCGTCGGCGGCGTCTTCCGCCATGTGATCTTCCAGTTCGTCGAGAAAACGCAGCCACGGCGCGGTGTGGCTCGCGCGCTCGTCCAACACGCGGCGGATCTGCGCGACCAGCGGCACGTAACGGATCAGCAGGCGTCCGAAGATGCGCTTGCGCTCGTCCATCTCTTCGGCGGCGAAACGCTTTCCCGTGTCGGTGAGCTTGATATCGCCGCCTTCGATTTCGGCCATGCGCAAAAGCTGCATGGCTTCGGCGACGGGAAAGAGTTCGTCGATTTCAAGTTGCAGTTCGGAAGCGATTTCCGGCAAGTCCGCTTTGCCGTCATAGGGCGGTGCGGCCAGCGTTTCGGCGAGGCCCGATATCGTGCTCGCCGAAACGCGGGGCAGAAAACTGCTCAGCGTTGCGCGCTCGCCTTTTTGCGCGGCGCGGTCGGCGCGGCGCGCGGTCATCTCGACATAGATGCGTTCTACCAGTGCGCCGAATGCCGGGTCGTTGCGGTCGCGCGGCTGGCGCAGCGGAATCGGAATCTCGCTGACGATCTTTCCGGGATTGGTCGAGAACAGGCAGACGCGGTCGCACATCAGCACCGCTTCCTCGATATTGTGGGTGACGAGGATGATGCCTTTCATCGGCAGATCGCCTTCCGACCACAATTCGACCAGATCGGTGCGCAGGTTTTCCGCCGTCAGCACGTCAAGCGCGGAGAACGGCTCGTCCATCAGCAGGATATTAGGATGCACGACGAGCGCGCGCGCGAAACCGACGCGCTGGCGCATGCCGCCGGAAAGCTCGCGCGGATAGGCGCTTTCGTAACCGTCGAGCCCGATAAGATCGATGGCTTCAATGGCGCGCTTGCGGATTTCGGCGGGTGGCAAGGCAAGCGCTTCCAGGCCCAACTGCACGTTTTCCAGAACAGTCAGCCAGGGGAATAGCGCGAAGCTCTGAAACACCATGGCGATGCCGTTGGCCGGACCATTGATGGGCTTGCCCATATACATCGTCGATCCGCTGGATGGCGGCGACAGACCCGCAATGATGCGCAAGAGCGTCGATTTGCCGGAGCCCGAGCGGCCGAGCAACCCGACGATCTCGCCCTGTTTGATGGTCAGGTCGATGCCGTCCAGCACCAGCAACTCGCCGCCACCCGCTTTGGGAAAGGCGCGGCGCACGTCATGCAGATCGAGAAGCGCTTCGGTGTCCATAGTGTCTCCTTACGCCAGCCGGAATTTGCGCTCGGCATACCAATAAAGCGGCCGCCAGAAAATGCGATTGACGACGGTGACCATCAACGCCATCACCGCGATACCAAGAACAATGCGGTGAAAGTCGCCTGCGACCGTCGCGTTCTGAATGTAGGAACCAAGCCCGTGCGCCTGGATGTTCTTGCTGCCCCACGTCACCCATTCCGCCACGATGGACGCATTCCATGAGCCGCCGGACGCGGTGATCGCGCCGGTAACGTAGAACGGAAAGACGCTCGGCAGCGCTACTTTGCGCCACCACAGCCATCCCTTGACGCCGAAATTGTCGCCGGCATCGCGCAGGTCGCGTGGCAATCCCGATGCGCCCGCAATGACGTTGAACAGGATGTACCACTGCGTGCCCAACACCATGAGCGGCGACAACCAGATATCCGGATTGAGCGTAAAGCGAACGATGACGTAAACGGCCACGGGAAAGAGCAGGTTGGCGGGGAAGGCCGCTAAAAATTGCGCCACCGGCTGCACGATGCTGGCGAGTTTGGGGCGCAGGCCGACATAGATCCCGATAGGCGTCCAGACCACGCTTGCCAGAGCGATCAGAACGAAGACACGGATGAGTGTGAGAAATCCCAGGCCAAGCGCTTTGACGACCTCGCTCCATGGCAAAGCCGCGCCGGTAAACACATAGACCCGCCACACGGCAAAGCCGACGATGAAAACGATGATGCCCGTCCACGACCAGTCCGCCAGACGCGACATCAGTGGGTTGTCATTCGTATCGGCGCGGCCAAAGCTCGGCGGCCGCATCCGGTAGGTCCAGTGCATGAAGCGGTCGAACGGCACAGCGGCCTTGTCGAACAGGCTAGTGCGCCGAA
>DATCFN010000220.1:0-2794 GCA_036509475.1 Rhizomicrobium sp.
CCTTTCGTCGGGCGAGCGTTGTGCTGTCCGGATGACTTCGAATGCGCCGGTCAGGATCGCGGCGTCCGCTTCGAAGGAAATCATCATGCCGTATTCGGATTCGAGACGGGCGATTTCCTGACGCTTGTGGTTCAGCGCGTAGATCGCGACATCGGGCGTGACCTTCACGTTGATAGCCGCCGAACGGCCGCGCTGGCCTTCTTCCTCGATACCGCGCAACACGCGCAGCGCCGTGGATTCCACCGAGCGCACGATGCCCTGGCCGCCGCAATGCGGGCAGGGGATGGTCGAACCGGCGACGACACCGGCGCGCAGGCGCTGGCGCGACATTTCCATCAGGCCGAACTGGCTGATCTTGCCGATCTGCACGCGGGCGCGGTCGTTCTTGACGGCGTCGCGCAAACGCTTCTCGACGTGACGGTCGTTGCGGCTGTCTTCCATGTCGATGAAGTCGATGACGATGAGGCCCGCGAGGTCGCGCAAGCGCAGCTGGCGGCCGACTTCATCGGCGGCTTCCAGATTGGTCTTGTGCGCGGTTTCCTCGATGGAGTGCTCGCGCGTGGCGCGGCCGGAGTTCACGTCGACGGAGACCAGTGCTTCGGTCTGGTTGATGACGATGTAGCCGCCGGATTTCAGCGTCACTGTCGGCTGGAACATGGAGTCGAGCTGCGCCTCGATATGCTGGCGCTGGAAGAGGGGAACGGTGTCCTTGTATTGCTTCACGTTCTTCGCATGGCTGGGCATCAGCATGCGCATGAAGTCCTTGGCGTTCTTGTAGCCGCCGTCGCCCTCGACGATGATTTCCTCGACGTCCTTCGTGTAGAGATCGCGAATGACGCGTTTGATCAGGTCGCCTTCTTCATAGACGCAGGCCGGCGCGTTGGATTGCAGGGTCAGTTCGCGGATCTGGTCCCACATGCGCAGCAGATATTCGTAGTCGCGCTTGATTTCGAGTTTGGTGCGCGCTTCACCCGCGGTGCGGATGATAAGGCCCATGCCTTCGGGCAGGTCCAGCGCCGCGGCTGCCGCTTTCAGGCGCTTGCGGTCGTTGGCGTTGGTGATCTTGCGCGAAATGCCGCCGCCGCGCGGCGTGTTCGGCATCAGCACGCAATAGCGGCCGGCGAGCGAAAGGTAAGAGGTGAGGGCGGCGCCTTTGTTGCCGCGTTCTTCCTTGACCACCTGAACCAGCATGATCTGGCGGCGCTTGATGACTTCCTGGATCTTGTAGTGCTTGCGGCGCACGAAGCGCTGCGCCGAGCGCTGGCTGTCATTGCGCAACGGTTGTGCGGGGCGCTCGCCGTCTTCGCCGACGGGTTCGGCGGCGGCCTGTTCGTCCGCGATGCCTTGATCGGATTCGGTCTGCGCATCGACCATGCCGGACGCTTCGGAATGATGATGCTCGTGTTCTTCGCCATGGGGCGCCGCTTGCGGCGCGTCGCCGGCTTCGGAGATCGTCTGCTGGTCAACAATGCCTTCCGCGACTTCTTCTTCCGCCAGCGTGTGCAGCGGCGAGTCGGGCTGATCGTCGTGATGTTCGTGATCGTGTTCGTCGTGATGGTCGGGCTCGCCTTCGAGATTGGCCTGCGAGGCGTCAAAGCCGGACTCGACTTCGCTTTCGGCGATCTCGTCGTCATCTTCGTCGTCTTGATCCGAAGCGCTGCCTTTGTTGTCGAAGAACTCTTCGTCTTCGGCTTCCGCGCGGGCTTCGCCGCCATTCTCGGACGGCAGTTCGTTCACATGCCCGCTGGCCTCGGCCTCTTCCTCAGCTTCCAGTTCCTCGTCGCTGACGACGGCGGTTCCGGTTTCGACGGCCTCGAAGCCTTCTTCCTCGGCATGGCGGCGCGCTTCGCGCTGTTGTTCTTCCAGCAGCGCCTGACGGTCGGCGACGGGTATCTGGTAATAGTCGGGGTGGATTTCGTTGAAGGCGAGGAAGCCCTGACGGTTTCCGCCATATTCGACGAAGGCGGCCTGCAGCGACGGCTCAACGCGCGTCACCTTCGCCAGATAGATGTTGCCTTTAAGCGGCCGCTTGGACGCGGCCTCGAAATCAAATTCCTCGACCTTCTGTCCGTCGAGAACCACCACGCGGGTTTCTTCCCGGTGGCTGGCGTCTATGAGCATGCGTTTCATAATAGTCTCCGGGCGGCGATCCGCGGCGCGCCATAGGGGCGCGCGTCATCGCAGGGTTCAGCCGCATGTTTGATTGAGAGGGGAGCCGGAGCGTCGCCGCCGGCGGATCGGGCGAAAGGGCTCTGGCGAAGCTGGTCATAATCCAATTCATCGTGTGGCTGCGGTTAGGGACCGCGAGCCGGGAACGCCTGCTTATGTGCGGATCGGTTTCTGCGGCGCCATCGCCGGCAGGTTCGGCCCGGGGCCGAAAGCGGATCGCCGAGATCCGGCGAAGCAGGTTGTCTTCCTTTTAGGTACCAAGCCGCATTACGGCAAGGGTTAAGGCTCGGAATCATTGTAGAGTCCAAAGCGGCTAACGAAACGTAAATGGTTTACGGGCAGTTTTGCCGGGTTACGTCGGGTTTTCGGGGTCTAAGGTCAATAAATGCGCCGTATTGGGGCTGTTTTTGGGGTTGTTTTGCTTGCCGCCGGGGCCAATACGGCTTTGGCGCAAGGAGACGGCTCCGCGACGCTGGCCGGCGCGACAGGGGCGAAGGCCGCGGTTCCCGTGGTGATGAACGTCCGCATCGGTGAGCATCCGGACAGCACCCGCTTCGTGATCGAACTGTCCGACCCTGTGAAATTGCGGGTTTTCACGCTGGCCAATCCAAACCGCGTCGTCATC
>DATCFN010000221.1:0-3805 GCA_036509475.1 Rhizomicrobium sp.
GGAGAAAAAGAAGCGCGAGGGCTATTTCTGATGAACTCGCCGGTGAAAGACCTCAAAGCTTATCTGGCCGCGCAGGAGAAGAAATCACTGCTGCGGTTTCTGACCTGTGGCAGCGTCGATGACGGCAAGTCCACGCTGATCGGGCGCCTCCTCTACGATTCCAAAATGATTTTCGAAGACCAGCTTTCGGCGCTGGAAAAGGATTCCAAAAAGCACGGCACGACGGGGGAGGACATTGACTTCGCATTGCTGGTGGATGGTTTGGAGGCCGAACGCGAGCAGGGCATCACCATCGACGTCGCCTATCGCTTCTTTTCCACCGACAAACGCAAGTTCATCGTCGCCGACACGCCCGGCCATGAACAATACACCCGCAATATGGCGACCGGCGCGTCCAATTCTGAACTTGCCGTTATCCTGATCGACGCGCGCAAAGGCGTGCTGACGCAGACGCGCCGCCATGCCTTTATCGCTTCGCTGCTGGGCATCCGCCATGTCGTGCTGGCCGTGAACAAGATCGACCTGATGGAATTCTCGCAAAGCGTTTACGACGCGATCGTTGCTGAATTCACAACCTTTGCGAAGCCGTTGAACTTCGCCAGCATGGCCGCGATCCCGATTTCCGCGCGCTATGGCGACAATGTGTTCTCGAAGAGTGCGAATACGCCGTGGTATGGCGGCCCGGCTTTATTGGCTCATTTGGAAGCCGTCGACGTGGAATCCGGCCTCTCCGAATTGCCGTTCCGCATGCCGGTGCAATGGGTGAACCGTCCCAATCTGGATTTCCGCGGCTTTTCGGGCACCGTCGCGTCCGGCCGGATCAAGCCGAATGACGCAATTGTTGTCGCGGGTTCCGGTCGCACCACCACCATCTCTCGCATCGTCACCATGGACGGCGATCTTGATGAGGCGGTCGCCGGGCAGGCGGTGACGGTCACGCTGGCCGACGAAGTGGATATTTCGCGCGGCGATATTCTGGCGCCGGCAGCGGAACGGCCGGAGGTGTCGGACCAGTTCGCGGCGCATCTGCTCTGGATGGCGGAAGAAGAGTTGCTGCCAGGCCGTCAATATCTGCTCAAGATCGGCGCGCGCACGGTTCCGGCTTCGGTCACCGAACTCAAGCACAAGATCGACGTCAATACGCTGGATCACTCCGCGACCAAGACGCTGGCGCTGAACGAGGTCGGCTACGGAAATTTCTCACTGGCCCAACAGATCGCCTTCGATCCCTATACGCTGAACCGCGATACCGGTGGGTTCATTCTGATCGACCGCTTCACCAATGCCACGGTCGGTGCCGGCATGATCGATTTCGGTCTGCGCCGCGCCACCAACGTCCATTGGCAGGCGCTGGATGTGAACAAGTCCGCGCGGGCGCAGCAGAAAAGCCAGACGCCCGCGGTGCTTTGGTTCACCGGTCTCTCCGGCTCCGGCAAATCCACCATCGCAAATCTTGTCGAGCGCACTTTGTTTGCGCAGGGACGCCACACCTATCTGCTGGATGGCGATAATGTGCGTCACGGTCTCAACCGCGATCTTGGTTTCACAGATGCCGATCGCGTGGAGAACATTCGCCGTGTCGCCGAAGCCGCCAAGCTGTTCGTCGATTCCGGCCTGATCGTGCTCGTCTCGTTCATCTCGCCGTTCCGGTCGGAGAGGCGCATGGCGCGCGACATGCTGCAACAGGGCGAGTTCATCGAAATCTATGTCGATACGCCCATCGAGATCTGTATGCAGCGCGACCCCAAGGGCCTTTACGAAAAAGCGCGCGCCGGCCAGATCAAGAACTTCACCGGCGTCGACAGTCCGTATGAAGCGCCGGAGGCTCCCGAGCTGACCGTCAACACCACTTCGGACCAGCCTTCGGCGCTGGCAGAGCAAATCGTAGCGTTTATGCGAGGACGCGGCCTGGTACCGTAGTTTACCGTCGGAGCGTGCTTGCGATCCCTGCGAGCGTGCAAGGGGCTCTCAGGGGCAACGTCCGACGCAGTGCTGGCGATGGACAAAGCATGCAGCCAGAACGTAAAGAAAATTGTCGAAGGTTTGAGGCCGACGTGGAGACGGACGATCACGACCTGGTTCAGCGGCCTTGGGGGACCTATCAAGCGATAGGGTCGGGCGCGAACTATCAGGTCAAGAGAATCATCGTGAACCCCGGTGGCAGGTTGTCTCTGCAGATGCACCACAAACGGGCCGAACATTGGACCGTCGTCGAGGGTGTCGCGCGGGTCACCTGCGATGAACGCGTCTTCGACCTGCACACCAATGAATCGACGTTCATTCCGCTCGGTGCCAGGCACCGTCTGGAAAATCTGGGCGAAGAGCCTGTCTGCCTGATCGAAGTGCAGTCCGGTTCTTATCTGGGCGAGGACGACATCGTCCGGTTTGAAGATATCTATGGGCGCGCTTCGGACGGCTGAGGCTCGGCTATCGTCTCGACACGCTATCCGTTCAAACTTGATCTCTCTTGATGCACTGAAGGTTCAGGCCTATTTCTCGGTTCCATGCGAATCTTTCTGACGGGCGGGGCAGGTTTCATCGGGTTTCACGCGGCGCGGGCGCTGCTCGCGCGTGGTCATAGCGTAACCGCGATCGATGATCTCAACTCCTATTACGACCCGGCGCTCAAACAGGCGCGCCTCAAAGAATTGTCCGGTCAAAAGCAGTTTCATTTTGTCGAGGGCGATATTGCAGAAGCCGGCGCGCTGGCCAAGGCTGCCGGAACCGAACGCTTTACCACAATCCTGCATCTGGCCGCACAGGCCGGCGTGCGTTACGCACTCCAGAATCCGGGGGCCTATGTTCGCGCCAATCTTGTCGGCCATCACAATGTTCTGGAATTCGCGCGCACCTTGCCGGGGCTCGAGCATCTTGTTTACGCGTCGTCGAGTTCGGTCTACGGCAACGACACGACAGCACCCTATGCGGAAAGCGCGCGTGCCGATCATCCGGTTTCGTTTTACGGCGCCACGAAGCGTGCCGGCGAATTGCTTTCACATTCCTACGCCGAACTTTATGGCTTGAAACAGACGGGCCTGCGCTTCTTCACGGTCTATGGGCCTTGGGGCCGCCCCGACATGGCTTACTGGTCTTTCACCGACGCCATTCTGAACGGCAGGCCGGTGCCGGTTTTCGGTGGCGGCAAACTGCGCCGTGACTTCACCTATATCGACGACATTGTGGATGGCATCGTTCGCATTCTGGAAACGCCTTTCGCTGCGGACGGGGCTTCGGCGCCGCAACGCATCTACAACCTCGGCAACAGCCATCCCGAAGAAGTTCTGACGCTGATTCGCGCCATCGAAATCGCGACCGGAAAAACCGCTAAAATTGAACAGACCGAGGGCCCGGCGGGTGACGTGCGCGAGACTTACGCCGATATCGCCAAAGCCAGGCTTGATTTTGGTTTTGTCCCCAAGATTTCGCTGTCCGAAGGCATTGCGCGCTTTGTGGAATGGTATCGCCGCTATCATCGTATCTAGTGGAAATCACTGGGACTTGTTCTGTGCGGCGGCGGATGTTCAGGCGTGGTTTTGTTGCAGCGATTCTGCTCGCTGTGCCGACGCTTGTTCCCGCGCACGGTGACGACGGGCCGCCATCGATGATCGCCATAGCTATGGCGTTGCGCGGCGGCCATCCGCAGGACGCGGAGACGCTGGCGACCCAGATGATGGCTGCGCCGAACACGGCGCCCCTCGACATTGCCTATCTGCATCTCAATCGCGGGCTGGCGCGCGAGCAGTTGGGCCATCGCGACGAAGCGGTCGCCGATTTCACGGTCGCCATCGACGCGAAAATCCTGCCG